>NZ_PSVU01000035.1:0-40924 GCF_002932515.1 Rathayibacter sp. AY1D5 | reverse complement strand
ACGAGCTGCTCGTGCACGACTTCTACGCCCGCCTCGGCGAGGACGAGCCCTTCTGGATCTCGCCCCGCGAGGCGGCGAGGTCGCTCGCGATCGTCCAGGCCGCCTACGCCCCGAGCGCGCCCGCGCGGATCCCCCACTCCACCCCGAACAAAGGACTCCTCCCATGACCACCGTCCGCCTCGGCATCATCGGATTCGGCGCCCAGGGCTCCTCCTACGCCCGCTTCCTCGCCGACGGCAGGGTGCGCGACCTCGTCGTCACCGCCGTCGCCGACGTCGACCCCGCCCGGGAGGCGGCGGCCGCCGCGCTCGCACCCGGAGCGTCCTTCCACGCCGACCACCGCTCCCTCCTCGCGAGCGGGGAGGTCGACGCCGTCGTCGTCTGCACTCCGCACTACCTCCACCCCGGGATCGGCATCGACGCTCTCGAGCACGGGCTGCACGTGCTGGTCGACAAGCCGGCGGGCGTCTACGCCGCGCAGGTGGCGGAGCTGAACGAGGCCGCCGCCGCCCGTCCCGGGCAGCGCTTCGCGATCATGTTCAACCAGCGGGCTAACCCGCTCTACCGCCGGCTCAAGGAGGTCGTCGACGAGGGCGGGATCGGCCGGATCCTGCGCTCGAACTGGATCATCACGACCTGGTGGCGGCCGCAGGCCTACTTCGACCAGAGCGCGTGGCGCGCGACCTGGGGAGGCGAGGGCGGAGGCGTCCTGGACGATCGCGAGCGACCTCGCCGCCTCGCGGGGCGAGATCCAGAAGGGCTCGTCCTCGCCGAGGCGGGCGTAGAAGTCGTGCACGAGCAGCTCGTGCGAGGCGCCCCAGTACGAGCGCCCGCCGGATCGGCGCTCCGTGTCCGGGACGACCTCGACGGATCCGTCGTCGCGCCGCACGGTGAGGGCACCGCGCAGCGAGACGGTGGCGCGCTCGGTGCGCAGGCGGAGCTCGACCGGCTCGTCCCACGCGTTCGCCACGGTCGCGTAGAGGACGCTGCGCGCGCCGGAGGCGTGGGTGAGCACCAGGTCGGCGGTGTCCTCGACCTCGATCGGCAGCAGGCGCGTGGAGGCGGAGCCGCTCACCGCGGCCACCTCGCCGAGGAGCCACTGCAGGAGGTCGACGGTGTGGATCGCCTGGTTCATCAGCATCCCGCCGCCGCCCTCGGCCCGCATCCCGCGCCAGGGGCGGTCGAGGTAGTAGCCGGGAGTGCGGTGCCAGAGCACGGTCGCGGCCGCACCTGTCACGGCACCCAGGGAGCCGGACGCCAGCAGCTCGCGGAGGCGCTGCACGGGCGGGTTGTAGCGGTTCTGGAAGCAGACGCCGATGCGCGCCCCGCCCCGCTCGGCCGCGGCGATCACCTGCTCGCCCTCGGCGACGGAGGAGGCGAGCGGCTTCTCGAGGAGCACCGCGACGCCGCGGTCCAGGGCCGCGACCGCCAGCGCGGCGTGCGTGCTGTGCGGAGTGCAGACGTGCACGACGTCGGGGCGGACGGAGTCGAGCATCCGGACCGCCTCGGGGAAGCCCGGCACCGCGTGCCTCTCGGCGGCCGCGGCGAGCCGGCCCGGGTCGGTGTCGCAGACCGCCACCAGCTCCGCGCCGGGTGCGGTGCCGATCGCCGCGAGGTGGACGGAGGAGATGTCGCCGCAGCCGATCACCGCCGCGCGGACGGTCATCGCAGGTCGATCCCGAGCGAGGAGGCGAGCCCCCGGAAGGCCCGAGCGGCCACTCCGAACGACTCGGGGCCGGAGAATCCGCCGAGGGCGTCCGTGATCGCGAGGTGCGGCTCCAGCGAGGCGACGCCCGTCCAGCCGTCGTCGCGCAGGGCGGTGAGCGTCTCGCGCAGCTGGCCGTCGCCCTCGCCGGCGGGCACCACGGTGCCGGTCGCGGCCACCGCGTCCTTCACCTGCAGGTAGTCGACGTAGGGCCGCAGCGTCGCCCAGCCGTCGTCGAAGGGCCGCACCCCGCACTGCACGAAGTTCGCGTTGTCCCAGGCGAGGCGCAGGGAGGGCGAGCCGACGGACTCGACCAGGTCGAGGATCCGCTCGGGGACGTCGCCGTAGATGTCCTTCTCGTTCTCGTGCAGCAGCACCACGCCCTCGCGCTCGGCGCGATCGGCGAGCCTGCGCATGCGCAGCAGGACGTCGTCGCGGATGCTCTCGACCGGCACTCCCTCGCCCCGGTAGAACGAGAAGACGCGGATGCTCGGTGTGCCGAGGGCGTGCGCGGCGCGGATGACGCGGTCGAGGCGCGCCACCTCGAGCTCGGGGTCGAGGGCGACGTCGACCTTGCCGATGGGCGAGGCGACGGCCGAGACGGACTGGCCGCCGCGCTCGAGCACGGCGGCGAGGCGGGCGAGGCGCTCGTCGTCGAGGTCGACGACGTTCCGGCCCCAGGCGCTGCGCACCTCGATGCTGTGCGCGCCGAGCGCTCGGAGGACGGCGACCTGGACGACCGGGTCGGGGTCGATCTCGTCGCCGAAGCCGGAGAGGGTCCAGGGTGCGGGGTTCGCGGGTGCGGTCGTCACGGGTGCGGTGGTCACGGTGCGTGCCTCGTTCTCGTCGTCGGGAACCGGCGGGCAGGAGCGCCGCCGTGCCACGACCATACGCGTATTGGCAACCGATTGACAAGATCGGAGACAGGCCTCTACCGTCGGGGGCGTTCCGGGCCGCGGAGACGCCGGCCCCCACCGCGACCGGGAGGACTGCCGTGACCAGGATCGGCGTGCAGGCGATGATGCTGAAGGACGCGTTCGCCTCGGCGGGCGCCTTCGCGACGCTCCGGGAGGTCCGAGCGATCGGCTACCGGTCGGTGGAGATCTCGCAGATCCCGCTGACGGCGGCCACCGTGGCCGAGCTGCAGCGGGCGCGGGACGAGCTCGGCGTCGAGATCGCGGCGATCTCGGCGGGCCTGGCACCGGAAGACTCCCCGGGCGCCGCGCTCGAGGGCGGGCTCGCCGGGATCGTCGCCGACGCCCGTGCGCTCGGCACGCGCACGGTCCGGATCGGCATGCTGCCCGCCTCCGCGGCGGCCTCGCCGGCCGCCCTGCTCGACTTCGCCGACCGCTGCCAGGCCGCCGCGGCGAGGCTCCGCGACGACGGGCTGCGGCTGCTGCTCCACAACCACCACCACGAGTTCGCGCGGCACGGCGGCCGCCTCCTGCTCGACGTCGTCGCCGACCGGGCTCCGCTGCTGGGGCTCGAGCTCGACGTGCACTGGGTGCAGCGGGGCGGGCTCGATCCCGTGACGACGCTGCGCCGGTACGGGGAGCGCGTCGCCCTGGTGCACCTGAAGGACTACCGGGTCGGGCCGCCCGCCGATGTGTCCGGCGGGTGGTCCGTGCACGCCTTCACCTCGAACGTGCAGTTCGCCGAGGTGGGGGAGGGCAACCTCGACTTCCCGGGGATCATCGGGACGAGCCTCGCGCTCGGCGTCGACCACCTCCTCGTCGAGCAGGACGAGCGCTACGGGCGGAGCGCGCTCGACTGCCTGCGGACCTCGCACGCGAACCTCGTCGCAATGGGGTTCTCGGACCTGTTCTGAGGAGCGGCCGAGGCTCCTCCCCAGGGATCGGAGCGGCCCGTAATTCACTGATCAGGGGCCTGGTTCCCCGCCGCGCAGGGCGCGACGTCATGCTCGACCCGTCGACGGAGGAGGTGGCGGCGATGGTCGTTCCTGACAGTGTGCTCGGCGTGACGGCGCTCGTCGCGCTGGTGCTGCCCGGGGTGCTCCACTCCTCCGTGCGGGGCGGCGGGTCCCGCTGGACGACCGCACGGTCTCCGCGCGCCTGTTCGAGGCGGTCCTGGTGAGCATCGCGCTCGACGCGGCGTACCTCGTCGTGGCCGGCGAGGAACTCCTCGCATCCGGGCGCAGCCCCGGAGAAGAAGCAGCCGGATCCGCCGGGGTCCGCCTCCGCTCCGCGGAGCGGAGGACAATGGAGGGACCCCCAGCGAAGGAGACCACCGTGGATCAGCCGCGCATGAACGTCGAGTCGTTCAACCTCGACCACCGCACCGTCGCCGCGCCGTACGTGCGCCTCGCCGACGCGAAGACGCTGCCCGGAGGCGACCACCTCGTCAAGTACGACGTGCGCTTCACCCAGCCCAACCGCGGGCACCTCGAGATGCCCACCGTGCACTCGCTCGAGCACCTGTTCGCCGAGAAGTCCCGCAACCACTCCGACCGCGTGATCGACTTCTCGCCGATGGGCTGCCAGACCGGCTTCTACCTGCTCCTCTCGGGCGAGCCCGAGCTCTCCGAGGTGCTCGGCCTGGTCGAGGCGACGCTCCAGGACATCACCGAGGCCGACGAGGTCCCGGCGGCCAACGAGACCCAGTGCGGCTGGGGCGCCAACCACTCCCTCGAGGGGGCGCAGGAGGCGGCGCGCACGTTCCTCGCGCACCGCTCGGAGTGGGAGACGGTCACCGCGTGAGCACGGCGATCGTCCTGGTCGCGATGGACGAGGAGGCCGCGCCGTTCCTCGCCGCCGCGTCCAGCGCCTCCGAGCCGCGCGCCGTCGGCAACGCGCTGCAGTGGGAGCTCGAGCTCGACTCCCGCGCGGTGCTGCTCGTCCGCACCGGCATCGGCCTCGTCAACGCGGCCGGCGGTCTCACCGCAGCGATCCTTCGGGAGGCCGGCGAGCGGCCGCTCGTGGTGAGCGCGGGGACCGCCGGCGGCCTGGGCGCCGACGTCCGCGTGGGCGAGGTCGTGATCGGCGCCGAGTACGTGCAGACCGACGCCGATGCGCGGGCGTTCGGCTACGCGCTCGGGCAGGTCCCGGGGATGCCCGCCCGTTACTCCGGGGACGACGCGGCGCTCGCCGCGGAGCTCGAGTTGCCCGAGGGGCCCCGGGTGCGCCGCGGCGTGATCGTCTCGAGCGACGTCTTCGTCTCCAGCGCCCACGTGGACCGCGTGCGGAGCGACTTCCCCGGCGCGCTCGCCACCGACATGGAGTCGGTCGCGCTCGCGCAGACGGCGCACGTGCACGGGCTGCCGTTCGTCTCGGTCCGCGGGATCTCGGACCTCTGCGCCCCCGGCGAGTTCGAGGCGCACGTCGACGACGCGGCCGATCGCTCCGTCGCCGTGGTGCGGGCGCTGCTCGGCGGGCTCGGCGTCCGGGACTGACGGACGGGCGGCCCTCCGCGACTGCGCGGAAGGGCCGCCCCGGGGTCAGTCGTTGCCGACGTGCTGGTCGCCGGCCTCCTGGGCCTTGTCGACCTGCCCGGCGAACCTCCCGCCGGTCGCGGAGTCGGCGGCGTCGCCCGCCTTGTCGAGTCCCTTGTCGGTCAGCTCCTCGCCCTTGTCGCTGCTCGCGGCGTTCTTCGCCTTGTCCGCGAGTCCTCCGAGATCCACCATGGGGTCGTTCCTTCCGTCGATGAGCGCCCGTCGAGCAACGGGCCGTCGCCAGTCTCCGCCGCTCGCGGAGGGTCTGCGCGGGGGTTGCGGCTCACGGCCGCGCCGAGGACGATGCGCCTCCGGATCCGCTGTTCCGTTCGTGCCCACGACGCGCCAGAGTGAGCGGTGCGCCCCCGCGCACCGACCCGAGGGAGACCCGATGAAGTACATGCTGATCATGCGCGCGACCGATGCGGCGAAGGAGGCCTACGCCTCCATCCCGTTCGACGAGATCATCACCCGGATGGGGCAGTACAACGAGGCGATGATCGAGGCGGGCGTGCTGCTCTCGGGCGACGGCCTGGCCGACGACGTCGCCTCCTCCGGCTTCGTGGTCGACTTCTCCTCCGAGCCGCCGACCGTCGTCGACGGCGCCTACGGCCCGACCGAGTCGCTCTTCAACGGCTTCTGGATCATCGGGGTCGAATCCAAGGAGCAGGCCCGCGACTGGGCGCTGCGCTGCCCCCTGGTGCCCGGCAACCGCCTCGAGGTGCGCCGGATCACCGACGAGAGCGACTTCGCGGAGTTCGCCGACAACGAGTACGTGCAGAAGGAGGCCGGCTGGCGCGAGGACGAGGCGGCGCGGGCCGCGGGCGCCTGACGCCGCGTCCTGCGGGCGGCCGCGTCCGTCGGGCCCCGCCCGCCGTCGAGCCGCTGCCGTGATCGCCGAGGCGCCGCTCCGTCGGCGGTGTCTCGGCGGCAGGGCGGTGTCTCGATCCCGCCGACGCTCACGCCTCCGTGACGACGCCCGCCTCGACGTGCCAGTGCCGCGTCAGCTGCACCGTCTCGAGCATCCGCCGGTCGTGGGTGACCAGCAGCAGTGTGCCCTCGTACGCCTCGAGCGCCTCCTCCAGCTGCTCGATGGCGACGAGGTCGAGGTGGTTGGTCGGCTCGTCGAGCACCAGGAGGTTCGTGCCGCGGGCCTGGAGGAGCGCCAGGGCGGCCCGCGTCCGCTCGCCCGGCGAGAGCTCGCCGACGCGGCGGCCGACGTGGTCGGCCTTCAGCCCGAACTTCGCCAGCAGCGTGCGGACCTCGGCGGTCGGCCACTCGGGCACCAGCGCCTCGAACGCGTCCGCGAGCGGCACCTCGGCGGCGAGCATCCCGCGGGCCTGATCGATCTCGCCGATCGCCACGCTCGCTCCGAGGGAGGCGCCGCCCTCCTCCGGCTCGGCGCGGCCGAGGAGGAGCGACAGCAGCGTCGACTTGCCGGAGCCGTTGGGCCCGGTGATGCCGATCCGGTCGCCCGCGTCGACCTGGAGCGACACCGGCCCGAGCGTGAAGGCGCCGCGGCGGGCGACCGCGCCGTTCAGCGTCGAGACGACCGAGCTCGAGCGCGGGGCGCTGCCGATCGTGAAGGTGAGCTGCCACTCCTTGCGCGGCTCCTCGACCTCCTCGAGCCGCGCGATCCGGCTCTCCATCTGGCGCACCTTCTGCGCCTGCTTCTCGCTCGACTCCGCCGAGGCCTTGCGGCGGATCTTGTCGTTGTCGGGGGCCTTCTTCATCGCGTTGCGCACGCCCTGGCTCGACCACTCCCGCTGGGTGCGGGCGCGGGAGACCAGGTCGGCCTTCTGCTCGGCGAAGTCCTCGTACTTCTCGCGGCGCTGGCGGCGCGCGGTCTCGCGCTCCTCCAGGAACGCGTCGTAGCCGCCTCCGTAGACCCGGTTGGTGCCCTGCGCGAGATCGAGCTCGAGCACGCGGGTCACGCTGCGGGCGAGGAACTCGCGATCGTGGCTCACGAGGACCGCGCCGCCGCGGAGTCCACGGACGAAGGCCTCCAGGCGCTCCAGGCCGTCGAGGTCGAGGTCGTTGGTCGGCTCGTCGAGCAGCACCACGTCGAAGCGCGAGAGCAGCAGTGCCGCGAGGCCCACCCGCGCCGCCTGCCCGCCGGAGAGGGAGGTCATCGTCGAGGAGGCGGCCGCGGCTCCGAGCGACAGGCCCAGGTCGGCCAGGACGACCGGGGTGCGCTCGTCGAGGTCGGCCGCGCCGCTCGCGAGCCAGCGGTCGAGTGCGAGGGCGTAGCGGTCGGCGATCGAGCCGTCGGGATCGGGGTCGGCCAGGGCGGCGGCGGCGGCGTCGAGCTCGGCGGAGGCCTCGGCGCAGCCGGTGCGGCGCGCGATGTAGCCGGCCACGGTCTCGCCCTCGCGGCGCTCGTGCTCCTGCGGCAGCCAGCCGACGAAGGCGTCGCCCGGCGAGAGAACGACGGAGCCCTCGAGCGGAGCCGTCTCGCCGGCGAGGATGCGCAGGAGCGTCGACTTGCCGGCTCCGTTCGCCCCGACGACGCCCACCACGTCCCCGGGGGCGACCGTCAGGTCGAGTCCGTCGAACAGGGTGCGGTGCGCATAGCCTCCGGAGAGGCCCTTGGCGACGAGGGTGGCGGTCACCGGTCCAGCGTAGGCGCGGGCGACTCGCTAGACGGCCTGGTGATCAGCCGGTCTAGGATGTGCGGATGAGCGACACGAGCCTGCGGAGCGGCGCCGGGTACTGGTACCCGGACGAGTCGTCCACCCGCCGCGCTGTCGAGGTGCTGAGCGCCATGCGCACGTACCGCGTCTCCGAGGTCTCGATGCGCCGCCGCACGCGCGAGCGGATGGCGATGGGCGAGACGGACCTGATCGCCATCCAGTACCTGCTCCGCCAGCAGCGCAAGGGCGAGCTGGTGACCGGCAAGGATCTGGCCTCGCACCTCTCCATCTCGTCCGCGTCGACCACGGTCCTCATCGACCGCCTGGTCCGCAGCGGCCACCTCGTGCGCAAGCCCAACCCGACCGACCGGCGCGGGATCGTCGTGGAGGCGACCGTCGACAGCGATGACGAGGTGCGCGCCACGCTCCAGGAGATGCACCGCCGGATGCTCGAGATCGCCGAGGACCTGGACGCCCCCGAGGCCGAGGTCGTCGTCAACTTCCTCCGCCGGATGAGCGCGGCCGTCGACGAGATCGACGCGGAGCACGGCGACGGGCACGATACGGACGAAGCCGACCCGGCGGAACCCTCCGCGGCGAAATAGCTAGACGGACTAGTAATAAGCCGAGGGGCCTATAGTCTGGCGGCATGGGTCAATTCCTCTACGGCACTCCTCCCGCCGTCATCGAGATCGAGGACCGGACCCTGGCCCACCTCCAGATCGTGATCTACGCGAAGTTCCGACGCGACGAGCGCTTCAGCCTCACCCTCGACTCGATGCCCGAGGGTGCGCGCGGCCGCCACTCCTTCTGGATGAACCCGAACATCGCCCTGCAGTTCCACTTCGCGGGGAGCCGGCAGCCGACGATCAACCCGACCTGGGTCGAGCTCCTGATGGACGCGGCGAACAGCGGCGGCGGGCTGCGCCTGCTCCCCGAGCCCCCGTCCTGACCCGGTCCCGGCGAGGCCGACCCGTCCCGGACGACCACAGGGCTCCCCGCACGACGGTGGATCCGCAGCACCGGCCTCCTGCGATAGCACGTGCCGCCGGCCGCCCCGTCTCCTAGGGTGGAGCGGGCGCCGCGGGGCGCGCGGAGGGCGGGGGACATGCGCAGGACGGTCATCGGAGCGACGGCACTGGCCGGGGTGCTCGCGCTCGCGGGGTGCTCGGCGCCCGCTCCGGCTCCCACGGTCACGGTCACCGTGTTCGCCACGGCGACGCCGACTCCGGTGCCGGACCCGACCGTCACGGCGGCGCTCCCGCAAGCGACGGCCACGGTCTTCGCGCCGGTCCCCGAGGCGACGGTCACGTTCACGCCGAACGCGACGCCGGACATCCCCGAGACCGCCTTCGCGGTCGACAACGGCGCGGTTCCCGGGGCGAACGGCGAGCCGACCCGCGATGGGGAGGGGGACATCGTGAGCTACACCGTGGTGCAGGACGACACGTTCTTCGACATCGCGCAGCGCTTCGGGATCCCGGTGCAGCAGCTGCTCCGGATGAACCCGACGATCGCCGGAGCCGGCGAGGCGGTCTACATCAATGCAGTCGTCAACCTCGACGCGAGCACGCTGGGGTGAGCGGAGCGGCGAGCCGCGGAGGCGGCCGCCCGGAGCGACCCGGCTACTGCGACTTCGGCAGGACGTGGAACGCGACGGCGAGCGATCCCGAGATCATCAGGATGCCGCCGACGAAGAGGAATCCGGCGATGTCGGGCAGCAGGAACGAGTTGCCGAGAACGAGGATCCCGCCGAGGAACAGCACGAACGAGAGGACGACGCCCAGACCAGTCATGCCCTCATCGTACGCAGGTCACGGGAGCAGGAGGTCCGCGAGCTCCTCGGCACCGGACACCAGCGCGATCGTCCCGACCGCCTCGAGCGGCGATCCGTAGCCCCACTCGACCATGATCGTCGGCACGCCGTGGGCTGCGGCGCCCTGCACGTCGTGCTCGCGGTCGCCCACCATCACCGGCGCCGAGAGGTCGACGCCGAGCTCGCGGAGCCGGCGCAGCGCCTCCTCCACGACGTCGGCCTTGGCGCTGCGGACCTCGTCCTCGGAGGCGCCGCAGATCACCGTGAAGTACTGCGCCAGTCCGTAGTGCTCGAGGATGCGCGTGGCCGCCGACTCCGGCTTGGAGGTCGCGAGCGAGAGCGGCACGCCGGCCTCGGCGATGCGCGCGAGCACCTCGGGCAGCCCCGGGTAGACCGAGGAGTCGAACAGCCCGCCCGCGTTGTAGCGGCGGCGATAGACCACGAGCGCGGCCTGCGCCTCCTCGACGGTCATCCCGCCGAGCTCGCGGAACGCCTCGAGCAGCGGAGGGCCGACGTAGGCCAGCAGCTCGGCCGGAGCGGGCACGGGGCGGCCCAGCTCGACGAAGGTCTCGACGAGGGTGCCGGTGATGCCGGGGGCCGAGTCGGTGATCGTGCCGTCGAGGTCGAACAGGATGCAGGACCAGGTGCCGGCTCGCGCGTCGAGGCCGGTGGCGGCGAGGGTCGTGTCGGACATGGCGGGCTCCTGACCTCGGAGGACGGGGTGACGCCGGCGCTGCCCCGCCGGGGGCCACACTCTACGGCCGTTCGGCGTCCAGAGCCCGTTCGACGAACGAACGGGTGACGACCTGGGCGATCGAGCCGGGGTCGAGCTGCACGGCGACGAAGTCGGCGGTGCGGATCAGCGCGAAGGCCTCGCGTCCGGGGAGGACCAGCATCTGCACCCGCGGATGCTGCTGCCGGGGGACCGCGGTGCGCACCTCGTCCGTGGAGGTGAACAGCGGCAGGACCTGCTCCCCGGTGGTCGTCGCGACGGTGCGGACGTGCGGCACGCCTCCGGGCTGGGAGCCCGTGACGTCGACCACGAGGGAGCCGTCGAGGCAGGCCTCGAGCAGCCGGTCGACGGCCTCGGCGGTGGGAGCGGCGACGAGCGCCTCCAGTGCTTCCCGAGCCTCCGCATTGCGGTACGGACCGGGTCGCGCCGGGGGTGCAGGGGGTCCGCCTCGTCGTGCCATGACTCCACGCTAACGAAGACCGGGGCGTGATCGGAATCGCCGGGTCCGGTTCCCGGGAATGCGCGCGATCGGTGTCCGGAATCGTTACGGCCGTCTGCGGACACCGTGTCCTCTATTCGACGGCTGGTGGCGAACAGCTCGATTCCGCCCTGATTGCCTCCGCTTATCCTGAACATTCCCCTCGACATGGCGCGAGAAAGGGACGAATGGCGCCATTCATGGCGCACTCGATTGTGAAAGGGGGTAATGTCTCTTCCGGTCCGGGTCGAGACAGTCCGGTCCCGCGAACTCCAGGAGGAAAAGTGGCCCAGAAGATCACGCTTGTCGACGATATCGACGGAACCCTTATCGATTCCGGTGACGGCGGTACCGTCCGCTTCAGCATCGAGGGCGCCAACTACGAGATCGATCTCGGCCCCGACAACATCGCCGAGCTCCACTCGGCGCTCGAGAAGTTCGTCTCGAGCGCCCGCCGCGTCGGCTCGCGCCCCGCGGCCGCCACGAGCGTCGCGACCGCCTCCAAGAGCGACCCCAAGCAGCTCAAGGCCATCCGCGAGTGGGCGAACGCCAACGGCCACCCGGTCTCCGACCGCGGACGCATCCCCTCCGAGGTCCAGGCCGCCTACCAGGCCGCCCACAAGTAGCGGCCGCCGGGCTCTCGGCCCGGTGAGACGCCGCATTCCCGGGCCTCGCGCCCGGTGAGCGGAAGGTCCCCGTGATCCGATCGCGGGGGCCTTCGCCGTGCCTGTCGCCGCGTCTTCGCCGTGCCTGTCGCCGTGCCTGTCAGAACAGGCGCGTGTGGGAGTCGTCGGTGCCGCGCATGGCCTCGTAGTCGAGCACCACGCAGCGGATTCCGCGGTCCTCGGCGAGAGTCCGCGCCTGCGGCTTGATCTCCTGAGCGGCGAAGACTCCCGTCACCGGGAAGAGGTGCGGATCGCGATTCATCAGCTCGAGATAGCGGGTGAGCTGCTCCACTCCGTCGATCTCGCCGCGGCGCTTGATCTCGACGGCGACGGCGGCTCCCGAGGAATCGCGGGCGAGGATGTCGACCGGGCCGATCGCGGTCATGTACTCGCGCCGGACGAGAGTGTGCCCCTCTCCGAGGAGACCGATCTGCTCGGCGAGAAGGCGCTGGAGATGCGACTCCACTCCGTCCTTCACGAGTCCCGGATCGACGCCGAGCTCGTGCGCCGAATCGTGCAGCACCTCGTGGATCGAGACGACGAGAGCGTCGCCGGTCTTGCGGTGCGCGACGGTCCACTGCTGCGTCACTCCCGCGGCGCGCGCCTCCTCGTCGGGCTCGCCCGTGATCAGCGTGCAGGGAGGGCTCATCCAGTTCAGCGGCTTGTAGGAGCCGCCGTCGGAGTGGATGAGGACGCTCCCGTCGGCCTTGACGAGCAGGAGGCGGGTGGCGAGCGGGAGGTGGGCGCTGAGACGGCCGGTGTAGTCGACGGAGCAGCGCGCGATGACGAGACGCACCCGTCGAGGATAGACGGCGCGGCTCCGGCGGGCTCCCGGCTCAGCGCGCGGCGACGGGAGGCCGGCGGCCGAGCGGAGGAGCGGGCGGCGGCACCGAGAGCGAGGCGCGCAGCGCGACCGCGAACTCGGCCGGCGCCTCCGCCCACGGGTGGTGGCCGCTCGACTCGATGACGGCCAGGCTCGCCTGCGGCAGGAGCGCGGTGAGCGCCTCCAGAGCGGCGACGCCCGTCACCGGATCGTCCTCGCCGCCGAGGACGACCGCGGGGCAGTCGAGGCGCTGCAGAGCGTCGCGGATCGCCGCGGTGTCGTCGGAGCCCGCGGGAGCGGTGTGCTCCTCACGGGGAGCGTGGTCGTCGATCCCGAGCCAGGCGGTGCCGGGGGCGATCAGGAGCAGGTGGGCGACGCGCTCGGGCGCGTCCACGGCGGCGAGCAGGACGGCGCGGCAGCCGGAGTCGTGCGCGGCGAGATCGAGCTCGTCGACGCCGAGGTGACGGCGCAGGTCCTCCACGTCGGCGGCCGTCGTGGCCGGGGGAGCGGGAGGCAGCTCCGCGGAGCCGCCCACTCCGCGCGGGTGCAGCACGAGGACGCGGCGCGTGCAGGCGATCGAGGCGAACGAGCCGAGGTAGGAGGGGTGGCGCTCCGGCTCGCCGGGGACGACCACCAGGGGCCGCCCCTGACCGGCTCCGTGCTCGTCGACGTGGAGCAGGGCGCCGTCGCGCGCTCGGTACCGCATCCGCTCCCCCTCCGCCGCCGTCCTGGGAAGCCTAGGGGGAGGCGCGTCGGGGCGCCCGGGCCGCACGGGGGCTTGCGGCGGCGGCGGTCAGCTCCGCCGGCTGCGGGCGGCGGGGGAGGCGAGCCCCGCCACGACCACCAGGGCCAGAACCAGGAAGAGGGCGTTCAGCAGGCCGTAGTGCTCGCCGAGGAAGCCGATCGCCGGCGGTCCGACCAGGAACGCGACGTAGCCGAGCATCGCCACCGCGCTGACGCGGGCGGCCGAGTGCGGCCCCTCCGCCGCGGCCGACATGCCCACCGGGAAGCCGAGCGAGCAGCCCAGACCCCAGGCGACCGCGCCGACGACGACGAGCGCGTCGACCGGGGCGAGGATGAACAGCAGGATGCCGACGATCGCGAGCCCGGCGGAGGCGCGCAGCACCGGGACGCGGCCGAAGCGGTCGAGCACGGGTCCGCCGATCACGCGTCCGACCGTCATGGCGGCGACGAACACGCCGAACACGACGGCGGCGGTCGTCTTGTCGGTGCCGTGGCCGTCGACCATCGCCAGGGTCAGCCAGTCGTTCGCGGAGCCCTCGGCGAAGGCCATGCCCAGCATGATCAGGCCGATGAGGACGAGGCGGCCGTCGCGCCAGACGCCGAGGGAGGCGGCGACGCGCTCGCGGACCGGCGGCTTCACCGTGGTCGCCGCGCCGGAGGTGTCGAGCTCCTCGCGGACCGGGACGAAGCGGATCGCGATCACCGCGGTCACGGCGATCACCACGGCGATCGCGCCGAGGTGGACGGCGACGGGCACGGCCAGGGCGGAGGCGCCCGCGCCGATCAGTGCGCCGGCCACGGTGCCGAGGCTGAAGAAGGCGTGGAACAGCGGCAGGAGCGTCTTGCCGAAGGCCTTCTCGTTGGCCGCTCCCTCGACGTTCATCATCACGTCGACCGCTCCGTTGCCGAAGCCGAGCATCGCCATGCCGGCGAAGGCCGCGGGGAGGACGCCGATGACGTCGGCCGAGACGCCCAGCACCGCGAGGCCCGCCGCCGAGACGGTGAGGCCGAGCGCCATGCCGCGCCGGGCGCCGATCGCGCCCATGACCGGCGTCGAGAACGCGAGTCCGACGATCGCGCCGATCGACATCGAGAGGATCAGCAGGCCCACTCCGGCGGTCGAGAGCTGGAGCTCGTCGCGGATGGCGGGGGTGCGCGAGACCCAGGTGGCGATCGAGATCCCGCTGAGGACGAAGATCGTGAAGACGGCGTTGCGCCAGGCGACCAGCTGCGGGCGCGTGAGCGCGGACGTCGAGGTCATGGCGGTTCTCCTGGTGCGGGCGGGATCCGGACACCGGATCGAGAGGCACGGTCGAATCGATTCGAAGCGAGCCGGTCTAAGCTATCCGGAACCCCGGGGACGGTCAACCGACGACGAGCGCGCCGCCCCCACGAGGAGGAACGTGGAACCCCGCAAGAGCCCCCGGCCGACGCTCGCCCGCGTCGCGAGCCGGGCCGGAGTGTCCCCCTCCACCGCCTCGCTGGTCTTCAGTGGCTCCGGCCCCGTCTCGGAGGCCACGAAGGAGCGGGTGCTGCGCGCGGCGTCCGAGCTCGACTACGCCGGCCCCGACCCGCGGGCGCGCTCGCTCCGCCGCGGCCGCTCGGGGATCGTGGGGGTCGTCGTGGACGAGCGGATGCTGCACGCGTTCCGCGACCCGATCAAGATCGCCATGCTCGACGGGATCGCCGACGTGCTCGGCGGGGTCGACGCCGGGATCCTGCTGCTCACCGAGACCGGCGACGGCGCGGGCCTGCTGGCGACGGCCCCGGTCGACGCGATGATCCTGGTCGGCTGCAGCCCGTCGGTCGACGACTCCGTCGCCGTGCTGCGCCGCCGGGGGGTGCCGGTCGTCGTGGTCGAGGGCCTCTCGGAGCTGGGCGGCGCCGTGATCTCGCTCGACAACCGCGAGGCCAGCCGCACCCTCGCGGAGCACCTGCGCGAGCTCGGCCACGAGCGGGTCGCGGTGGTCTCGCTCCCGTTCGCGAAGGACCGGCGCCGCGGCGCGATCCCGCCCGGCTGGCGCTCGAGCCCCAGCATCACTCCGGTCGACCGCCTCCTCGGCGTGCAGGACGTCTTCCCGGACGCGTCGGTCGTCGCCGCCGCGGCGAGCTCGGTCGACGAGGGCGTCGCCGCGGGCCGCACGCTGCTCGAGGGGGCGGAGCCGCCGACCGCGGTCGTCGCGCAGAGCGATCTGCTGGCCGCGGGCGTGATCCTCGCGGCGGAGGAGCGCGGGCTGCGCGTGCCCGAGGACCTCTCGGTGGTCGGCTTCGACGGCGTGCAGGTGCCCGGTCTCGCGGCCGAGTACGACCTCACGACGATGGCCCAGCCCGCGGTCGAGAAGGGCCGTGCGGCGGGACGGGCCGCGGTCGCGCTCCTGGCCGACGAGGAGGCGGAGGCGGTCTGCTTCCACGCCGTCTTCCACCGCGGGAACACCAGCGCACCGCCGCGCTGACCGGAGTTGTCCACAGGCTTCTCCACAGGGGAGGAGTGCGGTCAGCGGAGCCAGACGTCGCTGCGGACCCGGAGCCCGAGGGTGACCGCGCGGGCGCCGAGGAAGCCGACGGCGAAGGCGAGCCAGAGCGCGAGGAGGCGCCATTCGGCGGGCGCGGCGGGGGCGAGCAGGGCGAGCGGGACGAAGACGGCGAGGTTCGCGAGGCCGCTGAGCGCCAGGTAGCGGCCGTCGCCGGCGCCGATCAGCACGCCGTCGAGCACGAAGACGTAGCCGCCGAGCGGAGCGGTGAGGCCCACGACCGCGATCGCCGCGGGCAGCAGCCGCAGCACCTCCGGGTCGCTCGAGAAGACGTACGGCAGGACACCGCTCAGACCGGTGACCAGCGCTCCGAGCACTACTCCCGCACCGATTCCCCAGGTCACACAGCGTTTCGTGACGGCTCGGGCCTGCTCGGCGTCGCCCGCGCCGAGGAGGCGGCCCAGCAGAGCCTGCGCGGCGATCGCCACCGCGTCGAGGGCGAAGGCGACCGTCGAGAACAGCGTCATCGCCACCTGGAAGGCGCCCAGCTCCTCCGCCCCGAGCGAGGTGGCGGTCGCGACCGCGAGCAGGATCGCCGCGCGGAGGCTCGCTGTGCGCAGCAGCATCCAGCCGCCGGATCCCGCGGACGAGGCCAGGCCCGCGAGGTGCGGCCGCAGCGGCGCGCCGACCCTCCGGGCGAGCCGCAGCGCGACTCCCGCGTAGGCCGCGAGCATGGCCCACTGCGCGATCACCGTCCCCAATGCGGAGCCGGTTATCCCCAGGCCGGCCGGGTAGATCAGCACGGCGTTGAGAGCGGCGTTGAGGGCGAATCCGCCGGCGGCGATCACCAGCGGAGTGCGGGTGTCCTGGAAGCCGCGGAGGAGCCCGGTGAGCGCGAAGACGCCGAGCATGGCGGGGATCCCGGCCATGCTCACCGCCAGGTACCGCACGCCCGCCTCGGCCACCGCCGGCTCCGCGCCGAAGAGCGCCACGACGGCCGGAGCGGTGAGCGCGCCCACCACGGCGATGCCGGCGCCGAGGAGCAGGGCCAGCCAGCCGCCGTCGATCCCGGCCGCCACGGCCCTCCGCTCGTCGCCCTCGCCGAGGGCCCGGCCGACCCGCGGAGTGGTGCTGTAGGCGAGGAAGACCATCAGGCCGACGATCGTCTGCAGCACCGTGCCGCCCAGCGCGAGCCCGGCGAGCGGGACGGCGCCGAGATGGCCGACCAGGGCGGAGTCGGTGAGCAGGAACAGCGGCTCGGCGACCAGCGAGCCCAGCGCCGGGACGGCGAGCCGGAGGATGCTGCGGTCGAGGGCGGAGGTCACCGCTCGACGCTAGCGGCTGCCGCAGCTCCGGGACGGGCGTACCGTGGGCGGGATGCAGCGCTTCGGGATCGGGCTGGCGGCCGTGGGCCGGCCGGCGTACATCACGGCAGGGCGCGACGACGACCTCGGCCCTGCGGCCGAGCGGAGCGTCGACGCGCTGCGGGAGCGCACGCACCTGCTGCTCGACGCGGCGTGGGACGCCGGCGTCCGCTTCCTCGACGCCGCGCGCTCCTACGGGCGGGCGGAGGAGTTCCTCGGCGGCTGGCTCGCCCGGCACCCCGAGCGGCGGGCGGCGCTCACGATCGAGTCGAAGTGGGGCTACGAGTACGTCGGCGGGTGGGCGATGGATGCGCCGGTGCACGAGCGCAAGGAGCACTCGGTCGTGATGCTCGACCGCCAGTGGCCGCTCACGCTCGACGCGCTCGGCTCGGCGCCCGACTCCTACCTCGTCCACTCGATCACTCCCGAGAGCCCGGCCCTCACCGACCGCCCGCTGCTGGACCGACTGCGCGGCCTCGCCGGCTCCGGAGTGCGCGTCGGCCTCTCCACCAGCGGACCCGAGCAGGCGCGCGTGATCGAGCTCGCCCGCGCGATCCCGGAGTCGCCGTTCAGCGCGGTCCAGAGCACCTGGAACCCGCTCGAGCAGTCCGCGGGCCGGGCGCTCGCCGCCGCGCACGACGACGGCTGGCTGGTGGTGGTCAAGGAGGCCCTCGCCAACGGGAGGCTCGTGGCGCACCCGATCGAGCACGCCGGCGCCGCGCCGGACGCCGTCGCCCTGGGGGCCGTCCTCGCGCAGCCCTGGGCCGACGTCGTGCTGAGCGGCGCGGCGACTCCGGAGCAGCTGCGGGCCAACCTGCGCGCGCAGCCCCGGGAGCTCCCGGACCTCCCGGCGCTCGCCGTGGATCCGGCCCGCTACTGGGCCGAGCGCTCCGCTCTCGACTGGACCTGAGAGCACTCGAACGAAGTGAGGCGTGCGCTCCGGCGCCGCACGGGATGGCGTTCCTCTCAGCGCCCCGTCTGCCCTCTCTGCGAGGGCTGGCGCGCGGATCGGCCCTCGTGATATCCCCCGAGGGGATCCGCCCCGGCCCGCCACCCCTCTTCGAGTGCGGGCGAATCGAGCTTTCCTCCGCACCCTTCCGAGCACCTCCGCCGGTCCTAGCGTGACGCGCAGGTCGTCGATGCGGCCGGCTCGCCATCACCCCCAGGCGAGCGTTCGATCCTCGATCCGACGCCCAGCGGAGTGCCCCCATGTCCCGTGCCCGAACAGTCCTCCTCGTCACCGCCGCCCTCGTCGCGGGCCTGCTCACGGCGCCGAGCGCCGCGTTGGCCGCGACTCCCGGGACCAGTCCCGTGACGGGCTTCGAGAGCGGCTCGCCCGCGCTCACGACGGTGACCGGCACGGCCTCCACGGCCGTCTCCGACGACAGCACGGAGGGCGACTCGTCGCTCGAGGTCTCGTACGACGTCACCGGGGGGCTCGCCGAGCTCGGCTTCGACCCGCTGCAGGCGCCCGTCATCCCCGCGCCCGCCTCGGCCCTGACGGTCGACCTCCGCGGCGACGGCTCCTACAACACCGTCTACCTGCGGGTCCGCGACACGAGCGGCGAGACCTTCGTGCACCGCGTCGACGCGATGCGCTCGACCCAGTGGCAGACGCTCACCGTGGACCTGACCGCGGAGCCGGTGGCCCGCGACGGCGGCGACGGCAACGGAGTCATGGACGCGCCGCTCACCGTGGCCGGCGTCCTCGTGGTCCGCAACGGCGAGCAGCCGCCGACCGGCACGTTCGCCCTCGACGACCTGCGCGCGGACACCACCGGCTGGACCCTCCCCGTCGCCGCGTCGACCTACGTCGCCGCCGGGGCGAGAGCCGCGCTCTCCTTCGACGCCGGATCCGCGGGCGACTGGGAGCTGCGGCTCGCGGACGCCGCCGGGCTCTCGCGCACCCTCACCGGCACGGCCGCCGCGGCGGGTCCCGTCGCCGTCGACTGGGACGGACGCGACGACTCCGGAGCCGCGATGACCGGCGACGTGCGCGCGGTGCTCCGCCAGGACGACTCGGCCGACGGCTCCCTCGGCGCCGCGACGACGACCGGCGTCCCGTTCCTGCTCACCCTGGCCGCGGCCGACGACCCCGATGCGACCTCGGTGGTCGAGGCCTTCGACGGCGGAGACGCCGGCTGGGGAGTCGCCACCGGATCCGCCACCCTGCGCCGCGCCTCCGCGGCCGGGGGAGGCGCGACCGGCACCGAGGGCACCGACGCGCTCGCCGTCGACTACGACCTCACCGACGGCATGGCCGGCATCACGCGGACCGCTCCGCTCGACGTCGCCACCGGCCCGGTCACGGGGCTGAAGGTCGACCTCAAGGGCGACGGCAGCTACAACACGGTCTACCTCCGCGTCACCGACGCGAGCGGCGAGGCGTTCACCTACCGGATGGACGCGATGCGGCAGACCACGTGGACCACGGTGCCCATCGACCTCACCCAGGACCCGGTGCTCGCCGAGGGCGGCAACGCCGACTCCGTGCTTGACATGCCGCTGACGCTGACCGGCTTCTACGTCGTGCGCAACGGCGAGCAGTCCGCCACCGGCTCGCTCGTGCTCGACAACCTGCGCGCGGTGAGCAGCCGGTGGACGATGCCGGTCGCCGACACCGAGTTCCTCGTGCCGTCGGAGGGCGGAGTCGCGAGCCTCGCGTTCTCGGCCGCCACGGCCGGCGACTGGATGATCGTCCTCCGCGACGGCACCGGCCGCAGCCGCTCCCTCATCGGCACCCTCGCGGAGCCCGGCGAGACCGCCGTGCAGTGGGACGGGAAGGCCGACGACGGCCAGGAGATGGACGGCCCGATCCGCAGCACCTTCCTGCAGGACTCGACCCCGGACGGGCAGTTCTCCGCGTCGCGGACCCGCTCGGCGACTCCGACCCTGCTGACCGTCGCCGCGGCGCAGCCGTCGACGACCAGCGTGGTCGAGGGCTTCGAGGGCGCGGCGTCGGGCTGGAGCGTCGCGATGGGCTCGGCGGCCGTCTCGCGCACCAGCGCGCAGAAGACCCAGGGCTCCTACGCGCAGCGGATCGACTACGACGTCTCGTCGGGCCTGGTCGAGACGGTGCAGAGCACCCCCGCGACCGTGATCGCGAAGCCGGCCTCGTCGCTCCGGATCGACCTCAAGGGCGACGGCACCTACAACACCGTCTACACGCGCCTCCGCGACGCCTCGGGCGAGACCTTCACCTACCGGCTCGACGCGATGCGCTCGACGGCGTGGGCGACGATCGACGTCGACCTCACCGCCCCGGCCGCGCTGATCGAGGGCGGCGACGGCGACCAGGTGCTCGACTTCCCGGTGAAGCTCTCCGGCGTGATCATCGTGCGCAACGGCAGTCAGCCCGCCACCGGGACCGTCGTGCTCGACAACCTGCGCACCCTCGCCACCGGCTGGTCGCTGCCGACGGCCGCGACCGCGTTCTTCACCCCCGGCGCCTCGGCGACCACCTCGTTCTCCTTCACCGCGGCAGGCCCGGGCGACCACCGCCTCGAGCTGCGCGACAAGGAGGGGCGCGTGAAGACGATCACCGGGCGTGCGGCCGCGGCCGGCCCGGTCACCCTGACCTGGGACGGCTCGGACGACTCCGGAACCCGCATGCGCGGCGACGTCAGCGGCGTCTTCTCGCAGGACGGGACGGACGACGGCGTCCTCGCCTCGAACGCCACCCGCAGCGGGATCCCGCTCCTGCTGACCCTCGCCGAGATCGACGCGGACGCGAGCCTCGCGCAGTCCTTCGACTCCGCCGGGACGGACTGGGTGCAGGCCGCCGGCACCGCGACCCCCTCGACCTCGGCCACCCGCACGGAGGGCTCGGGCGCGCTGAGGATCGCCTACGACCTCTCCCGCGCCGACGCCGAGATCGAGACCGCGACGACTCCGGTGCCGCTGCTGACGCAGCCCGCGACCGCGCTCAAGGTCGACCTGCTCGGCGACAGCAGCTGGAACACCGTGTTCCTCAAGCTGCGCGACGCCACCGGCGAGATGTTCTTCTACCGCGTCGACGCGATGAGCCTCAGCCGGTGGACGACCGCGACGATCGACCTCCGGTCGCCCGCCGCGAACACCCACCTCGGCAACGACGACGGCGTGCTCGACTACCCGGTCTCGCTGGTGCGGATCAACGTGGTGCGGAACGGCGCCTCGGCCCCCGCCACCGGCACCGTCGTGCTCGACAACCTGCGCGTCCTCGACAAGGACTGGACGCTGCCGACCGCGAGCGGCGCGCGCTTCTCGCGCGAGAACGCCGCGACCACGACCGTCCGCTTCACGGCGGGCGGGCCCGGCGACTACGCCCTGGTGCTGCGCGACAGCGCCGGCCGCACCCGCACCTACGGCGGGACCGCCGCCGCCGCGGGCGAGATCACCGCGACCTACGACGGCACCGACGACAGCGGAGCCGCGATGGCGGGCAGCATCGCCAGCCGCCTCACCTGGGACACGACCGCCGACGGCGCGCTCTCGGGAGCCGCCACGGCGACCCGCCCCTACCTCACCGGAGTGAGCGCCCGGGTCACCGAGGCGTCGCCCACGTCGATCAGCGGCATCAACAGCTTCCTCACCGAGCAGGACTCGCCCGTCGAGGCCGACCGGCAGGCCGCCCTCCTCGAGGACGCGCAGGTGCGCTGGGCCCGCGAGGAGTTCGAGTGGAAGCGCGTCGAGCCGCGGAAGGGCTTCTACGACTGGGCGAAGTTCGACCAGGCCGTAGCGATCAGCCAGGCGCGCAACGTCGACATGATCGGCAAGCTCGCCTACTCGGCGCCCTGGGCCTCGTCGGCCCCGGCCGGCACCGCGGCGGAGGACGCCCAGTACTACCCGCCGCGCAGCAACGCCGACTTCGCGTCGTACGCTGCGGCGACCGTGGCCCGGTTCAAGGACCGCGTGCACGTCTGGGAGGTGTGGAACGAGCCGAACACCGACTACTACTGGCGCGGAGGCGCCACGGCCGGCCAGTACGGCGAGATGCTCAAGGCCGCGTACACGGCGATCAAGGCCGTGGACCCGACCGCGACCGTGCTGGTCGGCGGGCTCGACCAGTTCAGCGATCCGTTCATGGCCGGGGTGCTGGCGGCCGGGGCCGGCGACTCCTTCGACGGACTCGCGATCCACACCTACACGGTCGACGGGGCGCCGGAGACCGGAGCGATCCCGACCTACCTCGACGCGGCGCAGAACTTCCTCACCCGCAGCGCGCCGGGCCGGAGCCTGTGGATCACCGAGGTCAGCTGGGCGACCTGCACCACCTGCGTCGGCGCCACCAGCGAGGCCGACCAGGCGTCGTACCTCTCGCGCTCCTACCTCGACGCCGCGGCCCGCGGGATCAAGGCGATCGCCTGGTACAACCTCGTCGGAGGCCCCGACCCGCAGGCGCCGCTGGACACCTTCTCGGTGACCGAGCGCTCCGGACGGCAGAAGCCCGCGTACGCGGCGCTGAAGGAGGTCGGCGCGGTCCTCGCGACCGGCACCGCGGTCGGCCGGGCGAGCGCGACCGCCTCCGCCTCGCCGGTGACGGTCGACGACCTCTCCTCCACGAGCGGGTGGGCCGTGGCGCCGATCGGCGGCGGGACCGCCTCGCTGGCCGCGACGTCGACCGGCTACTCCGGCTCGGGCGCGCTGAAGCTGACGTACGACTTCTCCGGCGCCTCGAAGGGCGCGCAGCTGCACACCTCGCGCACCCTCCCCGGCTCGCCGACAGCGGTCTCGGTCCGGGTCAGCGGCGACGCGAGCACCAGCCCCGTCTACCTGAAGCTGCAGGATGCGACCGGGGAGACCTTCCAGGGCCTCGTCGGCAACGTCGGCGGCTCGCCGTGGCAGAAGATGACGCTGTTCTCGGACGGGCTGAACGCCAACTACACGCACTCCGGCGGTGACGGCGACGGGGTGTGGGACTACCCGGTGAAGCTCGTGGACGCCTTCGTCTACAAGGCGACGTCGGGCGTCTCCGCCGGCACGGTCTCGATCGACGACGTGACGGCCGACTACGGAGTGAACCTGCACGGGACGGTGCTGCAGACGCCGACCGAGACGGTGCAGGCGCTCTACACCGCGGGCCCGTCGACGGCCTCGGTGCAGGTCTCGGGGGCGACGGTGTCGATCCGGACCACCGCGGGCAGCACAGCGCTGGCCGTCGCCGACGGCCACGCGACCGCGACGCTCGGCCGGACGCCGGCGTTCGTGGTCTCGGCGCCCGCGGTGACCCGCCCCGGCGGCACGACGACCCTCGACTGGATGACCGGCGACGGCGCGACGACCAGCGTCGCGGTGCTCACGGCGTCCGGCGGAGTCGCGAAGCAGCTGACCTCGTCGATCCGCCACCTCGCGGGCCGGCAGACCCTCGCCTGGGACGGACGCCTGACGAACGGCGCCGTCGCCCCGGCCGGGTCGTACAGCATGCGCATCACGACGACGACGCCCGACGGACGCACCAGCGTGCAGAAGGTCGCGTTCACGCAGCCCTGACGCGGATCGCTGCGGGCGGCCGCCTCGACTTCTGGAGTCTCGGGACGGCCGCCCCCCACGACTCTCCAGGAGTCGTCGCAGTGGGGTGCCGAGTGCGACAGATCCTGGACAGTGGGCGGCAGGCATCCCTCGATGGCGGACGCCCGGGCGCCTCAGGACCAGTCGCCCTCGCCTGTGCCGAGGCGCTCGCGGCCGACCTCGGTGATCGGGACAGCCGCGAGGCTGGTGAGGCCGATGCCGAGGAGCGTCGCCCGAGGTGCGCCGGACGCGCCGAGCAGGGCCATCCCCTCCAGCACCGCGCAGAAGTAGGCGCCGAGCGCCTCCGGATCGGCGGAGGCGTCGATCTCGCCCGCCGTCCGCGCGTCGTCGATGCAGGCCGCGTAGTGCGAGCGCATCGCGTCGAACGCGGTCGCGACCGTCGCCGCGATCTCAGGGTCGCGCGCCGAGAGCTCCACCGCGGTCCGGGTGAACAGGGACGGAGCCGACTGCGCCGCGCCGTGCTCGACCGCCACCCTCACGAGCTGCGACCGGATGCGCGCCAGCGGGCTCTCGGTTCCGTGGCGGATCGTCTCCACGGCGTCGACCGCCTCGGCGGTGTCGCTGAGGAACGCCCGCATGAAGAGCTCCTTCTTGCCTCCGAACGCGTTGTAGAGGCTCTGCCGCGCCAGGCCGGTCGCCTCGAGCAGCGTGTCGAGCGAGGTGCCCGCGTACCCGGTCTCGGCGAAGGCCGTCCGTGCGCGGGCGACGACGTCGGCCTCGTCGAAGGTGCGGGGTCGGGGCATGATCGTCCTCCTGGTCGGGTGGCCCGTCCATCCTGACCCACCGCGCGGGGTCCGCGGGCCGGGCGGCGGATCGGAGGGACGGGCGCGCGGGTCGGGGTCCGAGGCTCCGGGTCCGGGGTCCGGGGCTTCGGGTCCAGGCTCGGGTTCGCGCTCGGGCTCGCGCTCGGTGCTCCGGGCTCAGGCGATGGACGCGCCGCCGTCGACGAGGATCTCCGCGCCGGTGATGCCCGAGCTCTGGTCGGAGACGAGGAAGAGCACGGTCGCGGCGATCTCCTCGGGACGCAGCAGCCGGCCCAGCGGCATGCCGGAGGCGATCTGCTCGAGGAGCGCGGAGGGGTCGCCGGGGGCCAGGGCCGCGAGCCCGGGCGTCTCGGTCGGCCCGGGCACGACGGTGTTGATGCGGACGCCGCGCGGCGCCAGCTCGGCGGCCCAGGTGCGGGTCATCGTGGCGACAGCCGCCTTCGAGGCCCCGTACAGGCCGAAGCTCTTCTCGGTCCCTGAGCCGGCGGTCGAGCCGGTCACCACTATCGCGGCCCGGTCGGTGAGGTGGGGGAGCGCCCCCTGGACCGTCAGGGCGGTGCCGCGGACGTTGGTCGCGAAGGCCGTGTCGATGTCGTCGGCGGTCACGTCGGCCAGGTCCTTGAACCCGCCTCCGCCCGCATTGGCGTGCACGGCGTCGAGACCGGATCCGCGGGCGGCGACCGCGTCGAAGACCGCTCGCGCGCCGTCGGGCTCCGCAGCGTCCGCGCGGACGACGGTCACGGCGTCGCCGAGCTCCTCCGCCACCGCGTCGAGCTGCTCCTGGCGGCGGCCGGTCACGAACACGTGCGCGCCCTCCTGCACGAACCGGCGGACGACCGCCAGGCCGATGCCCGAGGTCCCGCCCGTCACGAGGGCCGTCCGACCGCTGAGTGCTGCATCCATGAGAATCTCCGTCCGAGTTGTTGACTGATCGTTCTCCTACGGTAGACGTGCTGGATCGATCAGTCAATAACTCGCGCGGATCCCGCTCATCGCCGGGCCGCGCACGCGGAAGCGCACCGCCCCCGGAGAGACGGTGCGCTTCTGCGACGGATCAGACCGCGACGAGCCAGGTGAGCTGCGAGTGCGGCTCGACGATCAGCGGGCCGAGCTCCCTGTTGAACTCGGCTCCGTAGTCGGCCGAGATGTGCGCCTGGAAGGCGTCCTCGTCGCGGTAGACCTCGTAGACGAAGAACCGGGCCGGATCGTCCTCCCGCCGGTAGGGCGTGAACTCGACATTGCCCGGCTCCCGGCGGACCAGGACGGCGAGGTCGGCGATCATGCCGGCGACCGTCTCCTCGTGGCCGGGCTTCGCGGTGAACTCGGCGTAGAGGATGCGGGCGCTCATGCCGTCGCCGCCCCGGTCATGATCGCGACCGCGTCGGTCATCGAGTGCGACTGCGGGGTGATCGTCGCGGCCTTCTTGCCGAGGCGCTGGATGTGGATCCGGTCGGCCACGTCGAAGACGTGCGGCATGTTGTGGCTGATCAGGATGACCGGGATGCCGCGGTCTCGCAGATTGCGCACGAGCTGCAGCACCTGGTTCGACTCGCGGACGCCGAGGGCGGCGGTCGGCTCGTCGAGGACGACGACCTTCGAGCCGAACGCGGCGGCGCGGGCGACGGCCACGGCCTGGCGCTGTCCTCCGGAGAGGTTCTCGACCGGGACCGTGACGTCCTGGAGGGTCGAGATGCCCAGCTCGGTCAGCTCGGCACGCGCCTCCTTGCGCATTCCGGCGGTGTCGAGCATCCGGAAGACGGAGCCGAGGATCCCCTTCTTGCGCTTCTCGCGGCCGAGGTAGAGGTTCGAGGCGACGTCGAGCGCCGGGGAGACGGCGAGGTTCTGGTAGACCGTCTCGATTCCGGCGCCGCGGGCGTCCTGCGGGCGCTTGAACGAGACGGGACGGCCGTCGAGGAGGATCTCCCCCTCGTCGGGGATCTCGGCGCCGGTGAGGCACTTGATCAGCGTCGACTTCCCGGCGCCGTTGTCGCCGATGATGGCGAGGACCTCGCCGGGGTAGAGCTCGAGGCTGACGCCGTCGAGCCCGACCACGCGGCCGAAGGTCTTGACGAGGCGCTTGGCCTGCAGGACGGGGGTGCGGGCGGCGGCGGGAGCGGTGCCCGCGGCGTCGATGAGGGTCACTTGCGAACCTTCCGGATCCACTGGTCGACCGAGACGGCGACGATGATGAGGACGCCGACAGCGAGCGTCTGGTAGAGGACGTCGAGCCCGGCGAGCGAGAGCCCGTTGCGGAAGACGCCGACGATGAGGGCGCCGAGGAGCGTGCCCCAGACCGTGCCGCGCCCGCCGAAGAGGCTGGTGCCGCCGATGACGACCGCGGTGATGGAGTCGAGGTTGAGGTCGGCTCCGGCGTTCGGGCTCGCCGCGTTGGTGCGGCCGATCTGGATCCACGCGCCGATGGCGAGGATCGCGCCGGCGGCGAGGTAGACGCTCATCAGGACGCGGTTCACGCTGATGCCGGCCAGGCGGGCGGCCTCCTTGTCGTCGCCCACCGCGTAGACGTGGCGGCCCCAGGCGGTCTTGCCGAGGATGAACGCGATCACGATGTAGACGAGGAGCATCAGCAGGACGCCGTAGCTGATGCGGACGCCGAGGATGTCGAAGGTGCCGCCGGTGGAGGGCAGCAGGGCCGGCATGTCGGTGCCGCGGACCGTCGATCCGCTCGAGTAGAGGAGCGTCAGCGCGACGAAGATGTTGAGCGTGCCGAGCGTGACGATGAACGGGGGGAGCCGGAGCTTCGTCACGAGCAGGCCGTTGAAGGCGCCGGCCGCGAGGCCGACGACCAGGCCCAGGAGCAGGGCGACGACCGCCGGGAGGCCGTTCTCGGTCGCGGTCTGCGCGATGACCATCGAGGTGAGGACCATGACCGCGCCGACCGAGAGGTCGATGCCGGCGGTGAGGATGATCAGCGTCTGCGCGACGGCGAGGGTGCCGACCACCGCGACCTGCTGCGTGATGAGCGAGAGGTTCGACGGGTCGAGGAAGCGGTCGTTCAGGAGCCCGAAGACGATGACGGCCAGGACGAGGACGACCGCCGGGCTGACGGCCGGATAGCGGTGCAGGACTCCGCGGACGCGGTCCAGCGGCGTGCGGCGGTCGAGGAACTCGCTCGCGAGGTCGAGTGCGGAGGTCGGCGGATTCGGGTCGGTGGTCTTCTGAGCCACGATGGCCTTTCTGGAGTCGCTGGGAGCGGGAGGAGGAGGGCGGGGCGCCGGAGCGCCCCGCCCGCGGGGGGCTACTCGCCCCAGCAGATCCCGGCGGCGTCGTCGGAGGTGATGCTGTCGAGGCCGTCGACGGGGGTGTCGGTCACCAGCTGCGAGCCGGTGTCGAAGAAGTCGAGGCCCTCGCTGGTGCTGGGCTTGGTGCCGTCCTCGGCGAGCTGGGCGATCGCCTCGACGCCGAGCTGGGCCATCTTCACCGGGTACTGCTGCGCGGTGGCGCCGATGAGACCCTCCTTGACGTTCTTCACGCCGGCGCAGCCGCCGTCGATCGAGACAAGCAGGACGTCCTTCTCCTTGCCCGCGGCCTGGAGGGCCTGGTAGGCGCCGTAGGCGGCGGGCTCGTTGATCGTGTAGACGACGTTCACGTCGGGGTTCTTGGACAGGAGCGTCTCCATGGCGGTGCGGCCGCCGTCCTCGGCGCCCTGGGTGGCTTCGTTGCCGACGATCTCGTAGTCGCCGCCGCTGTAGCTGCCGGTCTTCGCCTCGTCGCCGTTGGTCTGGTCGTCGGCGACGTCGATCCCCATGCCGGTGAGGAAGCCCTGGTCGCGGTTGTAGTCGACCGAGACGACCTTGTCGTCGAAGAGGTCGAGCATCGCGATGGTCGCCTTCTTCCCGTCGAGCTGCGCGGCGGTCCACTCGCCGATGGCCTCGCCGGCCTTGAAGTTGTCGGTGGCGAAGGTGATGTCGACGGCGTCGGCGGGGTCGGGCGCCGTGTCGAGGGCGATGACGAAGAGACCGGCGTCGCGCGCCTTCTGGATGGCGTCGACGACGGAGGGGCCGTTCGGGGTGATCAGGATGCCCTTGTCGCCCTTCGAGATCGCGTTCTCGATGGCCTGGATCTGGGTGTCCTCGTCGCCGTCCTCCTTGCCCGCGGCGAGCGTGAGGTTCACGCCGGCGGAGGTGGCCGCCTCCTTGGCGCCGTCCTCCATCGCGACGAAGAAGGGGTTCGTCGTCGTCTTGACGATGAGGGTGACGCCGACGCCGTCTCCGCTGCCGGCGGTGGAGCCGGCGTCGGACGAGCCGGGGCCGGAGCTGGAGCAGGCGGTCATGCCCAGGGCCGCGAGGATCGCGACGGAGCCGAGGCCGATGTACCGGGTGAGGCGAGGGGAACGGTTCGTCATTGAAAGTCCTGTTCATAAGGCGGGAGCAGCCTCCCGACAACGATGTCAGAGGTAGGTCTATCGGTTCGGTGACGCTAAGGTCAAGCGATCCTCCAGAAAGCGAGACCCGACTGTGACATCGTTGTCAGATCGAAGCGGCGCCGGTGCAGGCCGCCGTCCGACCATGAAGCACGTCGCTGCTCTGGCCGGAGTGGGCATCAAGACGGTCTCCCGGGTCATCAACGGCGAGCCGAACGTGTCGGCCGCCACGATCGAGCGGGTGCAGGCCGCCGCCTCGCAGCTGCAGTACCAGCCGGATCTGCACGCCGGGAACCTCCGCCGCTCCAACGGGCGCACCAACACGCTCGGACTGCTGGTGGGCAGCGTGGCGAACCCCTTCTCGGGTGCTCTCCACCGTGCCGTCGAGGACCTCGCGAACGAGCGCGGGGTCGCGGTCTTCGCTTCGAGCCTCGACGACGACCCGGCCCGTGAGCGCTCCTCGGTGAACGCCTTCGTCTCGCGGCGCGTCGACGGGCTCATCCTGACCACGGTCGCGCCCAGCCAGGCCTACCTGGGCGTCGAGGTCGACCGCGGCACGCCTGCGGTGTTCGTCGACCGCGTCCCCTCGGGGATCACGGCGGACGCGGTGATCACCGACAACGCCGCCGGCATCGCCCGCGCGGTGGGGCACCTCGCCTCCTTCGGGCATCGCCGCATCGCGTTCCTGGGCGACCGGCCCGAGATCTTCACCGCGCAGGAGCGGGAGCGCGGCTTCCTCGAGGAGATGAGCCGGCTCGGCCTGCCGGTGCCGCCCGCGTACGTGCGCCACGGCGCCCACGACGAGCACGCGGCGGAGGAGATGGCGACCGCTCTGCTCGACCTCGAGGTGCCGCCGACCGCCATCGTCGGCGGGCAGAACCTGATCACGATCGGCGTGCTGGCCGCGCTCCGCCGTCGTGGCGCGCACGGAAGAGTCGCCCTGATCGGCTTCGACGACATCCCCCTGGCGGAGCTCCTCGAGCCCGCCGTCTCGGTGATCGCGCAGAACCCCGCGGTCATCGGGCGGACGGCCGCCGAGCGGGTGTTCGTCCGCCTCGACGGCGAGGACGAGCCGGCGCAGACGTTCGTGATCCCCACCGAGCTGATCGCCCGCGGCTCCGGCGAGGTGCCCTGCCCCGACTGAGAGGCGGTGGGACGGGATCTGATCTTTCTCGCAGGCCGCTCTTGAATTGTCCGGAGGACAGTCCGTAGATTGCCCAGCAATTGACAACGTTGTCACTCGTGACACGCGCAACGAAGGGCGTTCTTCCGTGCTTTCTCCTCATCGCTCGCTCCCACGGCGCAGCGGCCTGGTGTCCGTCGCCGCCGCGCTCTGCCTCGTCGGCGGCGGGCTGTCCGTCCCCGCTGTCTCCGCCGCTCCGCTCGACGCGGCAGCGGAGACCTACCGTCCGGCGATCCACTACTCGCCGACGAAGAACTGGATGAACGACCCGAACGGGCTCGTGTACTACGAGGGGATCTACCACCTCTACTACCAGTACAACCCGCAGGGGACGCGCTGGGGGAACATGAGCTGGGGCCACGCCACCAGCACCGACCTCACGCACTGGACCGAGCAGCCGCTCGCGATCCCGGGCGATGCGGAGTCGGACATCTTCTCCGGCTCGATCGTCGTGGACAAGGACAACACCTCCGGATTCGGCACCGCCGAGAACCCGCCCCTGGTGGCGATGTACACGGCCGCGTACAAGACGGGGGAGCAGGCGCAGGCGCTCGCGTACAGCACCGACGCCGGGCAGACGTGGACGAAGTACGAGGGCAACCCGGTCATCGACCGTGACCAGAACGACTTCCGCGACCCGCACGTGTTCTGGTACGACGGCGGCACTCCGGAATCCTCCTACTGGGTGGTCGTCACCGTGGAGGCCGACGATCACAAGGTCCTGCTGCACAAGTCGACGGACCTCAAGAACTGGACCGAGCTCAGCGAGTTCGGCCCGGCCAACGCGACCGGCGGCGTCTGGGAGTGCCCGGACCTGTTCCCGCTGGCGGTCGACGGCGACCCGTCGAACATCAAGTGGGTCATGGTCGTCAACCTCAACCCGGGGGCGGTGGGCGGCGGCTCCGGCGGCCAGTACTTCGTCGGCGACTTCGACGGCACCACCTTCACCTCCGAGTCGACCGTCGGCTCCGACACCCTCCCCGAGGGCACGACCCTCGCCGGGTTCGACGACGGGACGTACAACGGCTGGACCGTGGACAACGAGCCCGGCAACTGGAAGAACGGGCCCTTCGGCTCCGCCCCCGCCACCGGTCCGATCGACGGCCAGCAGACCGTCACCGGCTTCTCGGGGACGGGACTGATCAACGGCTTCAACGACGGCGACTGGCCGGTCGGCACGATGGAATCGCCCGACTTCACCGTGGACCAGGACCACCTGAACTTCCTCGTCGGCGGCGGCAACCACCCGCACGTCGACGGCACGCAGCTCGCCAACGATCCGCCCGCCGGGAGCGAGCTGCTCTTCGAGGGCTTCGAGTTCCCGGACCAGCAGGGCCTCGCGGACAACGGCTGGGCAGTGACCGGCGACCTCGCCGGCGGCACCAACCCCTCGACCAGCGGCGGCGAGTTCTTCCTCGGCCAGAAGCGGATCAACACCTTCGACGGCGGACCGAAGGGCGACGACAACCTCGGCACCCTGACCTCGCCGGAGTTCACGATCGACAAGAGCCACCTGAGCATGCTCGTCGGCGGGGGCTTCCGCCCCGAGGGTGACGCCCAGGCCCTCGAGGTGCAGCTCGTCGTCGACGGCGAGGTCGTGCAGACCACCGCCGGCACGAACGACGGCGCCCTGAACTGGAAGAGCTGGGACGTCTCGGCCTACCAGGGGAAGGCGGCGCGGATCGTCGTCGTGGACGACGCGACCGGCGGCTGGGGTCACCTGACGGTCGACCACATCGTGCTCGCCGACGCCCCGGCGCAGGTCCGCTCCAACGAGACGAGCGTGAACCTCGTCGTCGACGGGGAGATCGTCCGCACTGCGACCGGCAGCGACAGCGAGACGCTGGACTGGAAGAGCTGGGACGTCGCGGACCTCGCCGGCCGCACGGCGCACCTGCAGGTCGTCGACAACAACCGCGCCGGCTGGGGCCACATCCTCGCCGACCAGTTCATGCTCGCCGACGAGCCCGCGCAGAGCCGCCTCGTCGACTACGACTGGCTCGACTGGGGCCGCGACTACTACGCAGGGGTCACCTTCGACAACGCGCCCGACGACAAGCGGATCATGATCGCGTGGATGAACAACTGGCAGTACGGCGAGGCCATCCCGACCGGGACCTGGCGGGGAGCGATGGCCCTCCCGCGTGAGCTCTCCCTCGAGACCGTCGACGGCGCCCCGAAGCTCGTGCAGAAGGTCGTCGATCAGACCGCGGCCCTCGAGCGCGGCGACGAGGCGTTCACGCTGGGTGCCACGGACATCGCCGACGGTGAGACCGCACTCCCGGCTGCCGCCGAGGGCAGCGTCTACAAGCTCGACGCCGTCTTCAGCGCCGGGGACGCCGACTCCTTCGGCCTCTCGGTCCGCAACTCCGCTGACGGCTCCCAGCGCACGCCGATCACCTACGACGTCGCGTCCGGTCAGCTGAGCGTCGACCGCACCCGCTCGGGCGACATCGGCTTCGACGCCGACTTCCCGTCGGTCGAGACCGCACCCGTGGCGCTCGACGACGGCGAGCTGCACCTCGAGCTCTACGTCGATCACGCCTCCGTCGAGACGTTCGCGCAGGGCGGCCGCGCGACGATCACCGACCAGGTCTTCCCCCACCCGAGCAGCACGGGAGTCTCGCTCCTCTCCTCCGGAGGGACGGCGCGCCTCGAGAGCCTGACGGTCACACCGCTCACTCCGTCGATGTTCACCGATCCGGCGGCGGTCGCCTCGCTGACCCCCGCGGGCGCGGCGCAGACCGTCGAGACCGGAGCGGCGATCACCGGCCTCGGAGTCACCGCAGCGAACGCGGCCGGCGAGCCGGTGGCGGGCGCGGACGTCGCGTACACGATCGAGGGTCCGGCCCGCTTCGCCGACGGAGGCACGACCGCCGCCGCGACGACCGGCGCCGACGGCTCCGCTCCGCTCCCCGCGGCCACGGCGGGCCCCGGCACGGGTGCCGTCTCGATCACCGCGGTCTCGGGAGGCGTCAGCCGGCTCCTCCCCGTCGTCACCGTCGTCGCCCCGGCGACCCGGGTCGACGTCGACGTGACGATCACCGGCGTGAAGCGCGGCGGCTCGGTCGTGCTGACCGCCACCGCGACCAACGAGGGGAGCACGCCGGTCCGTCTCAGCATCCCGACGGCCTTCGGTGAGCTGAAGGTCGCCTCGCTGGCGGCGGGCCGCACGAAGACCGTCTCGGTCGACACGCACCTCTCCCGGGTGCCGTCGGGCTCGTTCCGCGTGACGGCGACCGCACCGGACGGGACCCGGGAGACCTTCCGGGTGGCGTACCGCGGCACCGGCAAGTAGCGGCGAGGAGGGGCGGCGGCTCCGGGCTGGACCCGGGGCTGCCGCCCCTTTCCCGCGCCCGCTGCCGGCCGACGGACGAGCCTGTCGCGCGAACGGGACTCCGATGCGTCACGAACGGTCGTCACGCGCGCCCGGAAGCGACCGTTCGTGACGCCTCGATCGCGGGCCGCGGACCGTGCGCGGGGAACGCCGCACGGAGAGAGGCCGTCAGGCGAGCGGCTCGCGGTCGCGGGTCAGCGGGGCCGCCCGCAGCGCCCGCATGTAGATCCCGTACCGCCGCAGCTGGCCGGCCGCCGCCGCCGCGCGTCCGGGGCGCAGGTCGGACAGCCGGTACACCAGCATCCGCGACGCCATCCCCGTGAGCACGACCGCCCGCCAGGCCTGCTGCTGCAGGTCCGAGCGCGCCATCCGCCAGCCGTACAGGTCGAAGAGGTTGACGATCCAGGCGGTGCCGACGCGGCCGTCGACGCCGCTCGAGGAGCCGCCCATCGCGTGCAGGGCGTGCAGGCGCGGATCGAGGACCACGCGCAGGCCCTCGGCGCGCAGGCGGAGGCAGATCTCGACGTCCTCGGCGTACATGAACCAGCGGTCGGTGAGTCCGCCGACGCGGTCCCAGACGGCCAGCGGGATCATCAGGCAGCCGCCGCTCACCCAGTCGACGTCGCGCGGGCGGCCGTGCAGGTCGGCGGCGAACAGGTAGTGGCCCTCGAAGGAGGGGAAGCGCCGGCCGAGGCGCGAGAGGCCGGTCTGGTGCAGGAGCATCCGGCGGACCGTGGGGGCGTGGCCGGCGGCGACGATCACGACGTCCTCGCCCTCGTTCTCGAGGAGGGGGGAGACGGCGCCGATCGTCGGATCGCTGTCGAGGAGTGACGCGAGCGAGCCGACGACCTCCGCCGAGATCTGCGCGTCGGGGTTCAGCAGCAGCAGGTGCCGGCCGGTGGCGTGGGCGGCGCCGAGGTTGACGGCCCGCGAGAATCCGGCGTTCTCGGTGTTCTCGACGACATGGACGTCCGGGTACTCGGCGCGCAGCACGGCGACCGTCTCGTCGCGCGAGAGGTTGTCGACCACCAGGATCTCGACGCTCTCGTCGCGGCCGGCGAGCGCGTCGAGGCAGGAGCGGATGACGCCGATGCTGTTGTAGGTGACGATCACGATCGACACGGACGGCCCGCTCACGGCAGCACCGCCACCATCGCGGCGCGCAGCCGGGCGACCACGGCGTCCCAGCTGTAGTACTCGAGCACCGGAGTCGGATCGAGCGGCTCCGGCGGGTCGGCGACGAGCTCGCGGATCGACGCCGCGATCGCCGGCACGTCGCGCGGATCGACCAGGCGGGCGTGCTCGCCGAGGATCTCGCGGAACACGGGGATGTCGCTGGCGAGGATCGGCGTGCGGCAGGCCAGGGCCTCGAGGGTCGGCAGGCCGAAGCCCTCGTCGAGGGTGAGGAAGAGGAACAGTGCGGCGTTCTCGTAGAGCCAGCGCAGCTCCTCGGTCTCGATCCGCCCGAGCAGGCGCACCGAGCCGTCGTCGAGTGCGGCGCGCACGGCCGGAGGGAACTCGGTGCGGACGCCCGAGGCCTCGCCGACGACGAGGAGCGGGAAGGAGGGGGAGAGCACTCCCGAGGCGAGAGCGGCCTCGATCGTGGTCGCGAGGTTCTTGCGCGCGTTGAGGCGGCCGACGGCGAGGAGGAAGCCGTCGAGGTCGTCGACGCCGGCGGGCGCCACGGGCTCCGCGGCGGCGAACGCCCGGTTGAGGCCGAGGCCGACGGGCACGGCGCTCGTCGCGGCGGACGTGCGGACGATCCGGCGCGACTCCGCGACGCTGCTCGCGATCACCACGTCGGCGCGGCGGACGCTGAGCGGCATGAGCGAGAAGTAGGCGCGCTCCCTCCGCGTGAACCACTCCGGATTCGTGAGGAAGAGGAAGTCCTGGATGAACACCGAGGACCGCCCCAGAAGGGGGGTGAAGTTGTGCGCCAGTGTGATGTCCGGACGCAGTCGGAGAGAGAGCAGAGAGAGTTCGATAACGGCGCTGATCCCCTGCGGCCGGAGTCTTGTCGGCACTACTCGGGCGATTCCCGCTAACTCCCGTCTCGCCGTCTCCACCCCCGTCAGGGGGACAGCAACGACAAGGGAATCCTCAGGAAAGAGTCGCGCCCAGGAGAAGGTGATCTCTCGCATGACCTCACGGTTGGAGATCGGGCCGCGAATCCACCAATTACCATCGAGCAGGACCCGTAGGGATCCTCGGTGCGAACCTGTGCCGGGCATTCGACCCCTGTCTGGGAATGGGTTCTCATGGATGTCCCGACTGTAGCGAACGGACTCCTGCACCGGACGCCCACGAGTACCGGCCCGAGGGTCGCCGCACCGAGGAGAGGGCCCCATGAGAGCTCGACGCCGCACTGCACTCGTCCGCTGGGCCGTCGCCGCGCTGGGGGCGGTCGTGGTGCTCAACGCGGTCGTCGTCGCCCAGACGCAGGTGGGCTCGGACGCGACCGCCGACTTCCTGAGCTCGGTCACGGCGCTGACCAACATCCTCTCGATCGCCGCCTTCGCGATCGCGGGCCGGAGCGCCTGGCGATCCGCGCGATCCGGGGGCAGGAGGAGTGCTGCGGCGCACGGGGAGTCGCGGGCGATCACGGCGATGCGCACCCTGAACACCGCCACGCTGCTGAGCATGTCGGGCCTGTTCCTGGTGATCTACGGGCCCGCCGTGCTCGGCGATCCGGCTCAGCTGAACCCGAGCACGGTGGTCCTGCACGTGCTCGTGCCGGCGCTCGCGCTGGTCGAGCTGCTCGCCGTCCCGGGCGCCCGCCCGGTCGACCTCCGGCTGGTCTGGGCGGTGATGGTGTTCCCCGTCCTGTGGTTCGCCTACACCTTCGCCCGGGGCGCTCTCACGTCGCGCTACGTGTACGAGTTCCTCGACCCGGAGCTCTCCGGCGGGGAGCGGATCATCGTCGGGATGACCGTCCTGATCCTCTCGATCTTCTTCCTGATGGGTGTCGCGATCCTGTCCCTCCAGCGGTGGCGAACGGCGGTCCGTTCGCCGCTAGTATGAGCGCCAATACCCGCCTTCGGGGGTGCGAGTTAGGCCGTCGAACGAATGCTGTGCACCGTCGCATACGCCTGGTATTGCGACAGCAGATTTCGTCCGGCGATCGCCTGCGACGAGGCGACGCACAACAAAGGGAGAACCGGGACATGGGCAGGTCGGTCGCCATTATCGGCACGCGGGGCTATCCCAGTTACTACGGGGGATTCGAGACAGCCGTCCGACGTCTCGCGCCGTTCCTGGCGGAGCAGGGATGGGAGGTCACGGTCTACGGAAGGCCGGGCACCACGGCCCTGCAGGACCCGGACCGCGACGAGCGGGTGATCACCCGGCAGACACGGGGAGTCGAGAGCAAGTCGCTCAGCACCCTCTCCTACGGGCTCACGGCCGCTCTCGACGCGGCGAAGCGCAAGCCCGACGTCGCCCTGGTGCTCAACTGCGCCAACGGCTTCTGGCTGCCGATCCTCAAGCAGCGCGGCATCCCCACCGTCGTCAACGTCGACGGCATCGAGTGGGACCGCGCCAAGTGGGGCCGCTTCGCGAAGTTCGTCTTCCACCAGGGCGCGGTCTGGACCGCCCGCCACGGCGACCGCATGGTCTACGACGCCGCGGCGATCGAGACGCGCTGGAAGCGGGAGTTCGGCCGCGACGGCGACGTCATCCCCTACGGCGGCGACGTCCCGCCGGAGCACCCGGTCGAGCCGGGGCTCACCCACCGCGGCTACGCGCTGATCGTGGCGCGCTTCGTCCCCGAGAACACGGTGCCCGAGTTCATCGAGGCGGCCGAGCGGATCGCGCGGACCCACGACGTGGTCGTCGTCGGCTCCTCCGGCTACGGCGGTCCGATCGACCAGGCGGTCAGCGCCCTCGCGCAGCAGAACGCGCGGGTGCACTGGTTCGGGCACGTCAGCGACGACACCCGTCTCCACTCTCTCTGGCAGCACGCCGGGGCCTACTTCCACGGGCACAGCGTCGGCGGCACCAACCCGGCTCTCGTGCAGGCGATGGCCTGCGGGGCTCCGGTCGTCGCCCGCGACACCGTCTTCAACCGCGAGGTGCTCCAGGAGGCGGGGCGCTTCGTCGCTCCGACCCCGGACGCGATCGCCGAGGGCGTGCTCGCCGTGCTGAACGACCCGATCGAGCAGGAGCGGCTCTCGTACCGCGGGCATCTGCGCGCCGTGCACTCCTACTCCTGGGCCGAGGTGAACGCCGGCTACGAGCGCTCGCTGCTCAGCGTCATCGCCGAGCGGGCCTCCGCGGGAGCGAGCAGGAGCCGGGCGTGAGGGCCCCGCGCGACCTCGGCTACGACGACCTCCTCATCAGCTACCACGTCGGCCCGCTGACGGGCGTGACCGCGGAGCGTGTGCGCACCGCGCTGCGCGACCTCCTCCTCTCGCCCCGGGGCGCCGTGCTCCTGCGGCGCCGCACCCGGCTCCGCGGGTGGCGCCGCATCGACGCGGCGGCCGCCCTGGACGCCGCCGAGCGCGCCGTGCGGATCGTCGCCGGCCCGCTCGAGCGCGAGGACCTGGCGCACCGCCTGCTGGCCCCGCAGTTCGCGGCGGGCGAGCTGCCGGTCCGGATCCTGTTCGACGGCGCGACGCTCGGCTTCACCCTCCCGCACGCCCTCTTCGACGGCACCGGAGCGACCGCGGTCGTGGCGCTCGTGATCGAGAAGCTGGGCGCCCCGGGAGCCGATGACACCGCTGGGAAGCCGCTCGCCGCCGCTCCGCTGCGCGAGATCGTGGAGCGCTTCGAGCTGACGGGCCTCGCCGGAGCGAGGAGGGCCCGCGACACCTTCCGCACCCTGACCGCCGCGACCGGCACCGGCTACCAGCTCGACACGACCCTCTCGAAGGAGGAGTCGGACCGTCGCGCCCGCCTGGTGACCGCCGTCCTGGGCCCGGAGACGCTGCGCGCGATCGCCGCGACTCCGGAGCAGGCGCGTGAGGGCCGGCGCCCCGCCCGTCCGCCCGTGTCGCTCAAGACCGCGAGCCTCGTGCTCCGCTGCCTGCAGGACTGCGCCGCGGACGGCCTCGACTTCCGCGTCGTCGTCCCCGTCGACGGCCGCCGCTGGGTCGCGAAGGGCACCGACGTCAGCGGCAACCTCTCTCCCTCCCTCCCGCTCGGCCGCCTCCGCGCCGACGACTGGTCCGCGACCTCGCTCCTCGAGCGGCTGTCCGCGGCCACCAGGTCCGGCCTCCCCGCGACCTGGCTGCTGGCGAGCGCGCTGCTCAGCGTCAAGAACCTCCTGCAGCACCCGCTGGCGGCCCTGCGCCCGCCGACCGGGACGCCGCGCGTGCCGTGGGAGATCCACGTCTCGCTGCCCTCGACCGAGGTGCCCGTCGCACAGGAGCTGCTGCCGCGGATCGAGCCGGACACCATGGTCGGCGGGATGCCCGCCCACCTGCGCTTCCCGCTCGGCGTCTGGGTCGAGGTCGCGCCGATGCGCGACAGCATGCACCTGACCGTCCACGACGAGACCGGCACCTTCGCTCTCGACGGCTTCGAGGAGCGGCTGCTCGCCGCCGTCGGTGCCCGGGCCGCGGAGGCCTCGTGAGCGGGCTGCTGCGCCTCCTGAACTCCCCGATCACCATGCTCGCGAGCCGCCTCTCGGTGGCGGCGCTCGGGCTGGTCAGCGCCCCGCTGATCGCGCAGGCCCTCGGCCCGAGCGGACGCGGCGAGACGGCCGCGGCCCTCGCCTCGATGTACCTGATCCCGATCGTGCTCGCGCTCGGCATGCCCCTCGAGATCCGTCGGCGCGTTCTCGCCGCGGCGGGCGACCTGGGCGCGGTGCGCACGGCCAGGCGGCTCGCGCTGCTGACCGCGATCCCGGCGGCGCTGATCGCCTGGCTGCTCACCTCCACCCTCCTCTCGGCGCTCGACGAGGCGGCCACGATCGCGGTGTTCGTCGCGATCACCGGCACCCCGCTCATGGTCTGCTGGATGATCGACATCGGCGTCGTCGGGGCGCAGCGCCGCTTCGGAGCGGTCGCGCTGCTCCAGGCCACGCAGCCGCTGGTCTACGTCGGCGGGATCGTGGTGCTGTTCCTCCTCGACTCGATCACCGTCTCGGGCGTGATCTGGTCGAACTTCGCCGGCTCCGTGATGACCGCGCTGATCGGCTCGCTGCTCAACCGACCCCGCGGAGCCGCTCCGGCGCCCTGGCGGCCGCTCGTCCGCGGCTCCGTCACCTTCTACGGCGCGCAGGCCTCGGACGCCGCGTACCAGCGCCTCGACCAGGTGATCATGCTGCCGCTGATCGGCTCGCACCAGGCCGGTCTCTACTCGGTCGCCGTGACGATCGGCACGCTGCCCGTGTTCCTCGCGCACGCGGTCGCCGCTCCGGTCTTCTCGGACATCAGCCGGACGGAGGGGGGCGCCCGCGTCACCGCGACCGGCGACGCGCTGCGCTCGGCCTTCGCGGTCGGCCTGGCCTCGGCCGTGTTCCTCGCCGTCGTCACCCCCTGGGGCGTGCCGTTCCTCTTCGGCGACGAGTTCGCGGAGGCGATGCCCGCGGTCTTCTTCGCGATCCTCGGCTCCGTCTTCGTGGTCGTCACCGTCAGCGCCGGCGAGGTGCTCTCGGCGCGCAACCGCGGCATCAGCCTCACCGTCGCGCAGGGCGCCGGGCTGATCACCTGCCTCGTGCTCCTGTTCGCCTTCGGCCCGGCGAACGGCGCGATCGCCGCCGCCATCGCCAACGCGAGCGGGATCCTGATGGCGCTGGTGGTGATGGTGCTCGCGATCCGGCCCCCGGCGCGGACCATCGTCCCGCGGCCCTCCGACGTGCCGCTGGTCGTCCGGCGCCTCACGATGCGGGGCGGCGCGGCATGACCCGCACCGCGGCGCCGCTGCCCCGGGCGGGCTCCCGCACGGTCGCCCGCGGACCGGTGCGCACCCGCCGCACGCTCCGCGCCCTCCTCGGCCGCGACGGGCTCGGCCTGCCGTGGCTGGGCGTCCTGCTGCTGGTCTTCGCCCTCCCCGCGAACGGAGTCGCCTCCGCGTTCCTGCCGGGCGCCTCGGCGACCGCGTTCGGCGCGATCAAGGACGCCACCATCCTCGGACTCTTCCTGCTCGTGCTGGTCAGCGGGCGGATCAAGCGGGTGCCGGTGCCGATCGTCGTGCTCGTGCTGATGATCGTCGGCCTCGGCGCCGTCTCGGCCGTGTGGACGGAGAACCCGATCCAGGCCGCCTACGGCTGGCGCAACGACTTCCTGCCGTTCCTCGCGCTCATCGTGGTGCCCGCGTTGCTCCAGAAGCGCCACCTCGGGATCCTCGCGACCGCGTTCGTCGTCGCGCTGCAGCTCTCGTCGATCACGACGATCCTCACCTGGAACCAGGGGCTCGACTGGCTGTTCACCCTCGGGGTGTTCCCGCTGGCTCCCGGGACGCCGTTCCCCTCCTCCCTCTTCGTCGCCGGCAGCATCGTGCCCCGCGGCTTCAGCCCCTACAGCGCCCCGAACGAGAGCGCCGTCGCCGTCACGATCGCGCTCGCCGTGCTGTGGACCCGCCCCCGATGGCCGCTGTGGCTGAAGGGCGCTCTGACGCTCCTGCCGCTGGTGGCCGTCTACCTGACGCAGTCCCGGAGCGGCTACATCGGCCTGGCGATGCTCGCGGTGACCCTGGTGGCCTGGGCGCTGTTCCGCGCGAAGCCGATGCTGGTGTGGGCGATGCTCACCGTGACCACGGCCGCGGCCGTCGGCGGAGTCACGCTCTACCTCTACATCGACAAGGTGATCTCGCACGTCGCCGACCCGTCGCTGATCGGCCACAGCGACAGCCTGCTCGAGAACATCCCGCTGCTCGTCGCGCACCCGTTCGGCTTCGGCCTCGGCAAGGTCGGCCCGCGCGCGCAGC
>NZ_PSVU01000034.1:0-41356 GCF_002932515.1 Rathayibacter sp. AY1D5 | reverse complement strand
GCGGCGGCCGTCGCCCCTCAGCCTCGCAGTGCCGAGCGCCGGAGACGGAATCGGCCCGCCCCGTCTCCCGGAGGACCCATGGACATCGACCGCCTCGCCACCCGCTACGAGATCGCCCTGCCCGCCTGGATCGGTGACGCCCTCCGCGACGTCCCCGAGGTCCTCCCGAGCCTCGAGGACCGGATGGCCCTCGTGCACGCGCTCGCCGACCGCAACTTCCGCGAGGGGAACGGCGGCCCGTTCGCGGCGATCGTCGTCGAGCGCGACTCCGGTCGTCTCGTCTCGGTCGGAGTGAACGTCGTCCTCGGCAGCGGGGTCTCGTCCGGCCACGCCGAGGTGACGGCGCTCGGTCTCGCGCAGACCGCGCTCGGCACCTGGGACCTCGGCGGCGAGGGCCTCCCCGCGCACGACCTGGTCGTCAACTGGCGCCCGTGCGTGCAGTGCTACGGAGCGACGATGTGGTCGGGGGTGCGCCGCCTGGTCGTCGCGGGCTCCGGCCCCGAGCTCGAGGAGATCAGCACCTTCGACGAGGGCCCGATGCGCGAGGACTGGGCCGCGCAGTTCGAGGCCCGCGGCATCGAGGTCGTCGACGGCGTGCTCCGCGACGAGGCCCTCGACGTGTTCCGCGCCTACCGCGCCTCCGTCGACTCCGGCGAGGTGCTCGTCTACAACGCCCGCGCCGACTCCTGATACCGCGGCGGGTCCGGTCCTCGCATCGGTTCCGCGCCGGACGCACGGGAGCCCTGCCTCAGCGGGGCCCCGTGCGGTCCTGAGCTGCCGGCCGCTGGAAGCGGTCAGCGGCGGCTCAGCGCCACCAGTCGTCGAACATCGACAGCGGCACCTGGCGCTTGTGCTCGGTCGCGGCGTACCGCGCCTCGATCGCCTCGGCGACGGCCCGGTCGACCTCGCCGCCCTCGAGGTACGTGTCGAGGTCGGCGTAGGTGAGCCCGAGGTTCGTCTCGTCGGTCTGGCCGGGGTTGTCGTCGAGCAGGTCCGCCGTCGGCGCCTTCTCGTAGAGCCGGGCCGGTGCGTCCAGGTGCTCGAGGAGCGAGCGCCCCTGCCGCTTGGTGAGGCCGGTGAGCGGGAGGACGTCGGCGCCGCCGTCGCCGTACTTCGTGAAGAAGCCGGTGACCGCCTCGGCCGCGTGGTCGGTCCCGACGACGAGCATCCCGGCCTGGCCGGCGATCGCGTACTGCGCGATCATCCGCATCCGCGCCTTCACGTTGCCCTTCACGAAGTCGCTGATCGGCTCGTCGACCGCGTCGCCGAATGCTGCGGCCACGCCGTCGACGCCCTGGTGGATGTCGAAGACGACCTGGCGGTCCGGGCGGATGAACGTGAGGGCGAGCTGGGCGTCCTCCTCGTCGGCCTGCACCTTGTACGGCAGGCGGACCGCGATGAAGGAGGCGTCGCCGCCGCTCGCGCGGACCTGCTCGACCGCGAGCTGGCAGAGGCGCCCGGCGAGGCTCGAGTCCTGGCCGCCGCTGATGCCGAGGACGAGGCCCTTCGCGCCGGTGCTGCGGAGGTAGTCGGCGAGGAATCCGCTGCGCCGTTCGACCTCGACGGCCGGATCGACGGCGGGGGAGACGTGGAGCTCGGAGATGATCTGCTGTTGGACGTCGCGCACGGCTTCACGCTACTCCGGATGCTCCCCGGCGGCCCCTCCTCGCCGCGGACGCGCAGGCTCCCGACGCCTCCCCGAAACAGGGTCCGCCCGCCGCGTCCGACTGGCGCGGCGCCTACCCGCGCTCGGCGACGATGCGGGCGATGCGCGCCGGGACGGTGTCGTCCTGGAGGCTCGTCACGTCTCCGAGCGGGCGGCCGTCGCGGATGTCGCCGAGCAGCCGCCGCATGATCTTGCCGGAGCGGGTCTTGGGCAGATCCGGCACCACCACCACGTCGCGCGGCTTGGCGATCGGACCGATCGCGACCGCCACGTGGTCGCGCAGGAGCGCCGAGAGCGTCGTGCCGAGCGCGGCCCAGTAGGCCGGGTCCTCCTCGGCGCGGTCGACGGCCTCGTCGGAGGGGATGACGAACGCCGCGATGGCCTGGCCGGTCGTCGCGTCGGCGACTCCGACGACTCCGGCCTCGCCGACGGCCGGATGGGCGACGAGTGCCGACTCGATCTCGATCGTGGACAGGCGGTGCCCGGAGACGTTGATGACGTCGTCGACGCGGCCGAGCACCCAGACGTCGCCGTCGGCGTCGTACTTCGCGCCGTCCCCGGAGAAGAACCACCCCTGGGACGCGTAGCGGGCCCAGTAGGAGTCGCGGTACCGCTCCGGGTCGCCCCACACGGTGCGGGCGAGCGCCGGCCCGGTCCGGTCGACCACGAGGTAGCCGCCGGAGCCGTTCGGCACCCGCTCGCCGTGCTCGTCCACCACGAGGACGCCGAGCCCGGGCAGGGCTCCGAGCGACGAGCCCGGCTTGAGGGTCGAGACGCCCGGCAGCGGGCACATCACCGCGGCGCCGGTCTCGGACTGCCACCAGGTGTCGACGATCGGGCAGCGTCCGCCGCCGATCGCCTCGTGGAACCAGACCCAGGCCTCGGGGTTGATGGACTCGCCGACGGTGCCGAGCAGGCGCAGGCTCGACAGGTCGTACCGGGCGGGCACGCCCTCGGGGAACCAGGTCATCAGCGTTCGGATCAGCGTCGGCGCCGTGTAGTAGACGGTCACCCCGTACCGCTCGATGATCTCGAAGTGCCGGGCGGTGTGCGGGGTGCTCGGGGTGCCCTCGTAGATCACCTGGGTGAGCCCGTTCGAGAGCGGTCCGTAGATCTCGTAGGTGTGCGCGGTGACCCAGGCGAGGTCGGCGGTGCACCAGTGCACGTCGTCCGGCTTCGCGTCGAACGCGGCCCAGTGCGTCCAGGAGGCCTGCGTGAGGTAGCCGCCGCTGGTGTGCACCAGCCCCTTGGGCTTCCCGGTCGTGCCGGAGGTGTAGATGATGAACAGCGGCGTCTCGGAGTCGAAGGCCTCGGCCTCGTGGACGTCGCTCTGCGCGTCGACCAGCTCGTGCCACCAGACGTCGCGGCCCGGGGTCCACGGGACGTCGGTCTCATCGGTGCGGCGGACGACGAGGACGTGCTCGATCGACGCGACGCCCTCGACCGCCCGGTCGGCGCTCGCCTTGACCGGCACCGCCGCTCCGCGCCGGAACTGCCCGTCCGTGGTGACCAGGAGCTTCGCGCCGGTGTCCTCCACGCGGAACCGCACCGCCTCGGCGGAGAAGCCGCCGAAGACGAGCGAGTGGATCGCTCCGATCCGCGCGATCGCGAGCGTGATGACGATGGTCTCGGGGATCACCGGGAGATAGACGACGACGCGGTCGCCCTTACCGATCCCGAGCGCGGTCAGCGCGTTCGCGGCGCGGGAGACCTCGCGCTGGAGCTCGGCGTAGGTGATCGACCGCCGGTCGCCGCGCTCGCCCTCGAAGTGGAGGGCGGTCTTCCCGCCGCGTCCCGCGTCCACGTGGCGGTCGACGCAGTTGACGGCCACGTTCAGCCGTCCGCCCTCGAACCAGGTCGTGCGCGGCACCGAGAGCGAGCCGTCGGGCAGCGGAGCGGCAGGCTCCCAGCTGTGGGCGGTGTGCCACGGCTCCGCCCACTCGAGGCGGCGGGCCGCCTCCTCCCAGAACGCGACCGGATCGGCGGCGGCGCGCGAGTACTCCTCCGCGCCCGCGTTCGCCTGCGCGGCGAAGGCTGCGGGCGGGGGGAACCGGCGGTGCTCGTCGAGCAGGTTGGCGATCGTCCCGCTCACGCTCGGAGCTCCCTCCCCGGCGCTCACGCCCACTTCCTCACGGCGTAGCGCTGGAACACGCCGACGACGGCATCGGTGAGCTTGCCCAGCACGGCCAGCAGGACGATCGCCAGGAACACCCGGTCGATCCGGCCGTTGTTCTGGCTGTCGATGAGGCGGAAGCCGAGGCCCATCGAGGAGGCGATGAGCTCGGAGGCGACCAGGAACAGCCACGACTGGGCGAGCGCGAGGCGCAGCCCGGAGATCACGGACGGGATCACCGCGGGCAGCTGCACCGTCGTGAAGAGCCGGACGCCCGAGAGGCCGAAGGCGCGGCCCGCCTCGACGAGGTGCCGGTCGACGTGGCCGAGCGCCGTGGCCACCGTGGTGAAGACGGGGAAGAACGCGCCGATCGTGATCAGGGTGATCTTCGACTCCTCGCCGATGCCCATCCAGAGCAGCAGCAGCGGGACCCAGGCCAGCGACGGGACCGCCCGGATCGCGCCGAGCGTCGGTCCGAGGATGACCTCCCAGACGCGGGAGAGCCCGAAGAGCGCGCCGACCACGAGCCCGAGCGCCGAGCCGAGCGCGAACCCGATGAGCACGCGCTGCGTCGAGATGGCGACGTCCTGGCCGAGGTCGCCGCGCTGGGCGAGGTCGACGCCGGCCGCCCAGACCATCGCGGGCGAGGGGAAGACCGCCACCGAGACCATCCCGGTCGTCGTCGCGATCTGCCAGGCGGCGAGCAGCAGCACGGGCAGGATCGCGCCTCCCGCGACCACGAACCACCGTCGCGTGGTGAGCGGGTGGGAGCGGTCCTCGCGGAGGCGGCGCTGGGAGGCCGCGACCGACGGGCCCGCCGTCACGAGTCCGGGCTCACCCGGCATCGGCGCGGACAGCGCGCTCCGCCGCAGCACATCGGCGTCGGTCGCGGTGTCGTCGTCGCGGATCGTCATCGTCGGTCTCCTCGGATCACGGGGTCGGGGGCGGAGGGCCGGACCCTCAGGCGCCGATGGCGCTCGGGTCGGCCGCCGAGGCGTAGGTGTCGTCGAGCAGCGAGTCGAGCGCGTCGTCGACCTGCTGCTGCGAGGCGACGTCGCCGTTCTCGACGAAGATCGGGCCGATCACGGCGAGCACGTCGGTCTGCGCGGAGCCGGGGACGTTGTCGACGTCGAGGTTGCTGCGCTCGGTGATGACCGTCGTCGCCACCGCCACGTCGAGGCCGGCGACGGAGGCGAGGATGCTCGCCGTCTCGTCCTGGTTCTCGAGCGCCCAGGCGCGGGCGTGCTCGTACGCGTTCACGACGGTCTGCGCGAGGTCCGGCTTCTCGGCGAGGAAGCTCTCGGTCGCGTTGAGCAGGCCGTAGGAGTTGAAGTCGACGTTGCGGTAGAGCAGGGTCGCCCCGGCCGCCTCGGCGCCGGCCATGATCGGGTCCAGGCCCGCCCAGGCGTCGACGGAGCCGTTCTGCAGCGCCGCCCAGCCGTCGGCGTGCTGCAGGTTCTGCACCGTCACGTCGCCGATGCCCAGGCCGGCGGCCTCGAGCGCCTGCACCAGGAAGAAGTACGGGTCGGTGCCCTTGGTGGCCGCGATCTGCTTGCCCTTGAGCTGCTCGACCGACGTGATCGCCGAGCCGGCGGGGACGACGAGGGCCGACCACTCCGGCTGCGAGAAGATGTCGATCGTCCTGATCGGCGAGCCGTTCGAGCGGGCGAGCAGTGCGGCCGAGCCGGCGGTGGAGCCGACGTCGATCGCTCCGGCGCGCAGGGCCTCGTTGGCCTTGTTGGAGCCGGCCGACTGCACCCAGGCGACGGTGACCTGCTGCTCGGCGAGGGCGGCCTCGAGCCAGCCCTTCTCCTTGATGACCAGGCTCAGCGGGTTGTACGTCGCGAAGTCGAGCGTGAGCGTGCCGCCCTGAGTTCCTCCGGAGGCGGCGTCGGCGGTCGCGGCCGCCGCTCCTCCTCCGCCCTCGCCCTGCACGCAGCCCGCGAGGAGCGGGACGGCGGCGGCGGTGAGCAGACCGGCGAGAGCGGTGCGGCGGGTGAGCGGGGAGCTGGTGAACGACATGGGGGCCTCGGCTTCGGGGATGCGGTGACAGCGAGTGTGGACGCTGCAGGGGAGGGGCGGTGCGGGGAGGTGCTCGTGCGGTGGAGAGCGGGAGGAGGAGGCGGCTGGGGAGGGAGGTCGTGCCGCCCGGACCGTGCCGCCCGGGTGGAGGGATGCGGGTCGATCCGCCCGGGGTCAGTGCCGCTCGATGCCCAGCCCCGCGAGGAGCTCGGCCCGGTGCTCGGCGAGCTCCGCCGAGCCGCGGTCGCGCGGCCGCGCTCCGGGGACGGCGACGATCCGCTGGATGCGCGAGACGCCTCCGGGCTCGTCGCGCCCGAGGAGCACGATGCGGTCGGCCAGCTGGAGGGCCTCGTCGACGTCGTGGGTGACGAGCAGGATCGTCGCCGGAGCCGCCGCGTGCACGTCGAGCAGCAGGTCCTGCATCCGCAGGCGGGTCAGCGCGTCGAGCGCCCCGAAGGGCTCGTCCAGGAGGAGCACGCCGGGGTTCCGGGCGAGGGCGCGGGCGAGGGAGGCGCGCTGGGCCATCCCTCCGGACACCTCGCGAGGCCGCGAGCGGGCGTGCGCGGTGAGGCCGACCAGCGAGAGCAGCTCGTCGACGGCGGCGCGGGCCGCCGGGCGCGGGGTGCCGCGCGGCAGGCCGAGCGCGACGTTGTCGGCGATGCTCCGCCAGGGCAGCAGCCGCGGCTCCTGGAACGCCACCGCGCAGCGCGGGTCGATGCCGGAGACGGGGGCGCCGTCGATGAGGACGGACCCCTCGGAGGCGGTGTCCAGGCCCGCCGCGATGCGCAGCAGCGTCGACTTGCCGCAGCCGCTCGGGCCGAGGATCGCGATGACCTCGCCCGCGGCGGCCTCGAGCGTCACGTCGGTCAGCACGGGGGACCCGGGCGCGAAGGTGCGGCCGACCCCCTCGAAGCGCACGGGGAACGCCGACTGGCCGAGCTCGGCGTCGAAGGCCAGGCTCGTGCGGGCGGCGGGGGTGGCGGGCATGTCTCTCCGGGCAGCGGGACGGGCGGGCGGATCGTCCGATCGTACGGAGAGGCTCCCGGCGGCACAGCGGGGACCGACACGGGGAGTAACACAGGGGGTGGGACGCGGAAGGCCTCCCCGGTCCGCGGACGGGGGAGGCCTTCCGCCGGAGGGCTACGCCTGGACGAGCACGAGCTCCTCGAGGGGCAGGCGGGTGCGCGGCGCGGTCTCGCGCTCGCGGAGGGTCTCGTTCGCCAGCGCGTCGGCGTCGGCCGCGACTCCCACCGCGGCGATCGTCACCGGGTCGAAGCGCTCGTCGACGCCGAACGCGGCGCGGACGGCGTCCTTGTCGAAGCCGGCCATCTGGTGCACGTGCAGGCCCTCGTGGTGCGCCTGGACGCTGAGGTGGGCGATCGACTGGCCGAGGTCGTAGACGGCCCAGGGGCGCGGCTTCCCCTCGGAGTCGACGGTCTCGGCGAGCGCGACGACGAGGACGGCGGCGGAGCCGGCCCAGGCGCCGTTGAAGCCGGCGAGCGTCGCGACGATGCGGTCGAACCCGTCGGTTCCGCGGCGGGCGACGATGAAGCGCCACGGCTGCGAGTTGCTGGCGGACGGGGACCAGCGCGCGGCCTCGAGGAGGGACGCGAGGGTCTCGTCGGAGACGGTCGCGGACGCGTCGTAGGAGCGGGGGCTCCAGCGCTCCGCGAGGACGTCGAGGATCGGGGCGCTGGTGCTGGCGGTGCGGGAGGCGGTGGCGGACATCGCGGGGCTTCTTCCGTGCGGGGGACTGGGGGAGGGGCTCCGTCGCCCGTGGAGCCCAACCGTCCCCGCCCCGCGGGCATTCCCGCGCGTGCACGGCAGGCGCCCGCACGCGCGTTCGCCCACGGAGGAGCGGGCCGCCTCCGAGCCCCGGAACGGTACGGTGGGAGACGGCGTGGTCACCCCGCGCACCACCATCCACGACTCTGGAGGATCATCCATGGCCCAGCACTTCGACGTCGTCGTCCTGGGGGCAGGCCCCGGCGGATACGTGGCCGCGATCCGCGCCGCCCAGCTCGGCAAGTCCGTCGCCGTCGTCGAGAAGCAGTACTGGGGCGGTGTCTGCCTTAACGTCGGCTGCATCCCGTCCAAGGCGCTGCTGCGCAACGCGGAGCTCGCCCACCTCTTCCACACCCAGGCGAAGCAGTTCGGCATCTCGGGCGACGTCTCGTTCGACTTCGGTGCGGCGTTCGACCGCAGCCGCTCGGTCGCGGACGGCCGCACCAAGGGCGTCCACTTCCTGATGAAGAAGAACAAGATCGCCGAGTTCGACGGCGTCGGCTCCTTCACCGGCCCGCAGGGCCTCGACGTGCAGCTGAGCAAGGGCGGCACGGAGTCGCTGACCTTCGACGACGCGATCATCGCGACCGGCGCGAGCGTCCGCCTCCTCCCCGGCGTCGAGCTCTCCGAGAACGTCGTCACCTACGAGACCCAGATCATGACCCGCGAGCTCCCCGACACGATGGCCATCGTGGGCGCGGGCGCCATCGGCATGGAGTTCGCCTACGTCCTCAAGAACTACGGCGTCGACGTGACGATCATCGAGTTCATGGACCGCGCCCTCCCCAACGAGGACCCGGACGTCTCCAAGGAGATCCAGAAGCAGTACAAGAAGCTCGGCGTCGAGATCCTGACCTCGACCAAGGTCGAGTCGGTCGTCGACAAGGACGGCTACGTCACGGTCACCTACACCGCGAAGGACGGCACGCAGTCGACCCTCGAGGTCGACAAGGTGCTCATGTCGATCGGCTGGGTCCCCCGCACCGAGGGCTTCGGCCTCGAGAAGACGGGCGTCGAGCTCACCGAGCGCGGCGCGATCGCGATCGACGACCACATGCGCACCAACGTGCCGCACATCTACGCCATCGGCGACGTCACCGCGAAGCTGCAGCTCGCGCACGTCGCGGAGGCGCAGGGCGTCGTCGCCGCCGAGACCCTCGCCGGTGCCGAGACCCAGACCCTGGGCGACTACCGGATGATGCCGCGCGCGACGTTCTGCCAGCCGCAGATCGCCTCCTTCGGCCTCACCGAGAAGCAGGCGACGGACGAGGGACACGAGATCACCGTCTCGACCTTCCCCTTCATGGCGAACGGCAAGGCCCACGGCCTCGGCGAGCCCACCGGCTTCGTGAAGCTCATCGCGAGCAAGAAGTACGGCGAGCTCCTCGGCGCCCACATGATCGGCCCGGACGTCTCGGAGCTGCTCCCCGAGCTCACGCTCGCCCAGAAGTGGGACCTCACCGCGACCGAGCTGGCCCGCAACGTGCACACCCACCCGACGCTGTCGGAGGCGCTGCAGGAGGGCTTCCACGGCCTCAAGGGGCACATGATCAACATGTAGGGCTCGTCCCTCCACGGCCTCCGGCCCGCAGGATCCCGCTCGGCTCGTCCGCGGCGGATCCGGCGGGCCGGAGCCGTCTCCGGGGGTGCCCGCCGGGCTCCGGCGCCGCTCCCGCTACCGTGGCCCGATGGATCCGCGCCTGCTCGACCGCCTCGCCGCCGACGCCTGGCCCGCGCTCGTGCGGCGCCCCCTCGGCGCGTGGGAGCTGCGCGCCTCCGCAGGGGTCACCAAGCGCGCGAACTCGGTGCTCGCGTCCGGCGACGTCGTCGACCAGGGGGCGGCCCTCGACGCGGCGGAGGCGTTCGCCCGCGAGCACGGGATCGCACCCCTCGTGCAGATCGGCCCGCCGAGCCCCGCCGGTCTGACCGGGCTGCTCGCCGAGCGGGGCGCCGCGCCGATCGATCGGACGCTCGTGCTGACCGGATCGGTGCAGGAGGCGCTCGCCGCCCTGCCCGCGACGTCGAGGCCCGCGCCGCCGATATCCGCGCCGCGACCTCGCGTCCGGCTCGCCCCGGCTCCAGACGAGGACTGGCTCGCCCTCTGGTGGTCGGTGGACGGTCGCGGTGGAGCGGAGGAGCGTGCGGTCGCCGAGCGCATCCTCGCGGGCTGCCCCTCCTCCTACGCTCTCGCCGTCGACGGGGACGGCCCGGCCGCGACCGGCCGCCTCGCGCTCGTCACGGCGCCGGACGGCGAGCTCTGGGGCGGCCTCTTCGCCCTGGCGACCCGCCCGGACGCCCGGCGCCGCGGGCTCGCCTCCGCCGTGGTCCGCGCCCTCCTCGAGGACGCGTCCGGCCGGGGCGTCGCGCGCTTCTGGCTCCAGGTGCTCGCCGAGAACGCCGGCGCCCGCCGCCTCTACGCGTCCCTCGGCTGCCGCGAGTCGTCCTGGTACGAGTACTGGCGCTGACCCGCTCGCGGAGGAGGAGCGGGGCGCCGCGGGTCAGGCGTTCGCGAGCACGGCGCGGGCGACGGCCTCGGCCTTCGCCGCGTCGCCGGTGACGGTCACGCGCCACCACACGTCGTCGGCCAGCGCGTCGATCTCGCAGACGCCCGCCGCGCAGCCGGTGAGGGCCTTCTCGCCGAAGCCGTCGAGCGGCTCGAGCGGGATCGCCAGGCCCGAGGTCAGCGAGAGGTTCCGCCAGCCGTCGTCGCCGTTCGGGAGCGCGTCGACCGTCACGCCCGAGTAGGCGGCGCTGGAGGCGTCGCTCCAGCTGCAGGAGGCGTACCCGGCCCGGGCGGCGGCAGCGGCCGACGCGGTGGTCGGCGTCCCGGTCCCCGTCCCCGCGGTCGCCTGCGCGAGACCGGCGGCACCGGACAGCTGCTCGGCCGTCAGGACCTCGGTGCAGACGGGCGCCGTCGCGGTGACCGGCTCGTCGAGACTGCCGAGCGCGGCGGAGGCGGTGCCGGTCGCCAGCGCGGCGAGGTCGACCGCGGCGGGGGCGCCGCGCAGCTGCAGCGTCACCCAGGTGGCGCCGGCGAGCAGGTCCAGGTCGCAGCTGCCGTCGGTGCAGGAGCCGTAGGCCTCGACGCCGGTCTCGAGGCGCGGGCCCGGACGGCCGGCGAAGGCCTCGGCGGCGTCGTCGACCGCCGCCGCGGTGATCGAGGCGTCCTCGTCGTACCAGGCGCAGCGGAGCACTCCGCCGTTCTCCTCCGCGGCCTCGCGGATCAGCTCGCCCGAGGAGCGCGTCGTCACCTCGCGGCTGCCCTCGAGAGCGCTGCGGGAGACCCCCAGCGCCGAGGCCGCCCGCGTGGCGGGGAGGAGGGAGTCGCAGCCCAGGCGGGTCGAGGCCGTGGGCGAGGGCGTCGGAGTCGCGGAGGGAGTCGGAGCGGCGGTCTCGGACGCCGACGGGGTGGCCGCGACGTCCGAGCGCTCGGCCGACGTGCAGCCCGTCAGCGCGACGAGAACGGCGAGCGCGGCGGCGACCGTCGCCAGGCGCGGGAGGCGGGCCCTCACGCGGCCAGCTCGCGCTCGATCGCGGCCGTGAACGCGTCGATGTCGTCCTCCGTCGTGTCGAAGGAGCAGACCCAGCGGACCTCGCCGGTCGCCGGGTTCCAGTCGTAGAAGCGGTAGGCGGTGCGGAGCCGGTCCGCGACTCCGGGCGGCAGCGTCGCGAACACCGCGTTCGCCTGGGTCTGCTGCGTGAACTCGAGCCCGGTGATCCGGCCGGCGGCGATCGCCTCCTCGAGCCCCGAGCGCAGGCGCGCCGCCATGGCGTTCGCGTGCCGGGCCGAGCGGAGCCACAGGGGCTCCTCCTCGCCGCCGTCGCCGAGCAGGGCGAGCAGCTGCGCCGAGATGAAGCGCATCTTGGAGGACAGCTGCATGTTGGTCTTGCGGAGGAAGGTCAGCCCGGTCGAGGCCGCCGGGTCGAGCACGACGATCGCCTCGCCGAGCAGGATGCCGTTCTTGGTGCCGCCGAACGAGAGCACGTCGACGCCGGCGTCGGTCGTGAAGGAGCGCAGGGGCAGGCCGAGGGCGGCCGCGGCGTTCGCGATGCGCGCCCCGTCCATGTGCAGCCGCATGCCGAGGCCGTGCGCGTGGTCGGCGAGCGCGCGCACCTCCTCCGGGGTGTAGACGGTGCCGAGCTCGGAGGACTGGGTGATCGAGACCACGAGCGGCTGGGCGCGGTGCTCGTCGCCGAAGCCCCACGCCTCCTGGTCGACCAGCGCCGGGGTCAGCTTGCCGTCGGGCGTGGGGACCGTGAGGATCTTGATTCCGCCGACCTTCTCCGGCGCTCCGCCCTCGTCGGAGGTGATGTGCGCGGTGCCCGCCGAGACGACGGCGCCCCACCGCGGCAGCATCGACTGCAGGCCGGTGACGTTGGCGCCCGTGCCGTTGAAGACGGGGAAGGCCTGGGCCTGCTCGCCGAACTCGCGGCGGAACGCCTCCTGCAGGCGCTCGGTGTAGACGTCCTCGCCGTAGGCGATCTGGTGCGCTCCGTTGGCCGCGGCGATCGCGGCGAGGACCTCGTCGTGCACTCCGGAGTAGTTGTCGGAGGCGAAGCCGCGGACGTCGGGATCGTGCAGAGCGCTCATCCCTCCATCTTCGCAGCCCGCCGCCCGGAGGAGCCCCGGAGGCGCCCGCCGAGACACCCCTCCTGCCTCCCGCATGTTTCGGGCAGGTGAAAGGACGACGACCCGAAAGCCGATCTCCGTCAAGAAGTTGGTATCGGCTGGGAGGCAGGCCACTCTTGACGTATGCGCATGGACACGACGGAAGCTGTCCGCGACATGCCCGCCCCTCCCGGGGTGGACGAGATCGCGGCTCGCTTCGGCGATCCCGTCCTCGCGTTCGCGCCCCAGCCGAGGCTGGAGGAGTTCGCCGCGGCGCAGACGATGGCGCTCGGCCGCTTCGTCGAGATCTCGCTCTCGTACTCGTTCTACAAGAACCCGCGCAACCGCGCCGACCCCGTCAACCACGTCCCGCTGACCCCCGAGCAGAAGCGCGCGATCGAGCGCGCCGAGAACGACCACCTGCCGCCGTGGATGGTCGACCAGGTGACGCGGATGCGGTACCCGGTGCTCTGGGAGGCGGTCCGCACCTCCGTGCCGATCCCCGCCGAGCGCAGCCGGCCCCTGGAGTCCCGCCTCGCGGCCCACATGGGCGACGTGCTCCGCAACACCTTCCCGGGCCGCGTGCGCAGCCGCCGCGGCGGGATGCCGGTGGTCGCCGCCGCCCTCCGCGACGAGGACGTCGTGCGGGGCGTCCCGGTGATCGTGGACGGGGAGGCGCTGCGCGGCTACCGCGTGGACACCGATCCGGACGTGGTCGCGATCGGCGCCCGCGTCGACGGCCGCTACATGACGGTCGTGCTCGACCGGAAGATCGTGCCGGAGATCCGGATGGAGTTCGTCCGCCGCACCCCGCCGCGCCCGGCCTCGAGCCAGTCCCGGCGCTGACCGCCCCGGCGTCGAGCACCCGCAAGCAGATCCCCCGGCCGACCGCTCAGGGGCGCCCCGGCACCGCGATCCCGTGCTCGTAGGCGAACACGACCGCCTGGATCCGGTCGCGCACGCCGAGCTTCATCAGGATCTTCGAGACGTGCGTCTTCACGGTCGCCTCGCCCACGAACAGCTCGGCCGCGATCTCGGCGTTCGACCAGCCCCGCGCCAGGTGCACGAGCACCTCGCGCTCGCGGTCCGTCAGATCGGCCACTCCGGAGTGCTCGGCGGCGGCCGGCGTGCGCTCGGGCACGGACGCGAACCGCTCGATCACGCGCCGGGTGACGTCGGGGGCGAGCATCGCGTCGCCGCGGGCGACCACCTGCACGGCCTCGACCAGCTCCTCCGGCGACGCGTTCTTGAGCAGGAACCCGCTGGCGCCGGCCGAGAGCGCCTCGAAGAGGTAGTCGTCGCGGTCGAAGGTGGTGAGGATGAGCACCCGCGAGCACAGGCGCGGGTCGGCCACGATCTCGCGGGTCGCGGCCAGGCCGTCGAGGCCGGGCATCTGCACGTCCATGCAGATCACGTCGGGGCGCAGCTCGGAGGCGCGCTGCAGGGCCTCGAGCCCGGTGCGGGCCTCGCCGACCACCTCGATCCCCGGCTCCGACTCGAGGATGATGCGGAAGCCCACGCGGACGAGCTCCTGGTCGTCGACGAGCAGCACGCGCACGTGCTCGGTCATGGGCGGCCCCCGCTCGCTCGCTCCTGACGCCCCCGCGACGTCTCCGACGACGGTACCGGGTCGTCGGCGTCCGGCACGCTCGCCCGGACGGGGGACAGCGGAACCCGGGCGTGCACGAGGTAGCCTCCGCCCCTCGGCCCCATCTCGATCCAGCCGCCGACCGCGGCCGCGCGCTCGCTCATGCCGGTGTGCCCCAGTCCGCAGGAGGCGGGAGCGCTCGGGTGCGGGCCGGACCCGCCGTCGTCGGCGATCTCGAGCTCGACCGCGTCGGGGGCGTAGCGGAGGCGCACCTCGGCGTGCGCGCCGCGCCCCGCGTGCTTGCGGACGTTCGTGAGCGACTCCTGCGCGATGCGGTAGAGGCTGAGCCCCACCGTCGCGGGGATCTCGCGGGGCGTGCCGAGGGTGAGGAAGACGGTGGGCAGGCCCGACCCGCTGGACGCCGCGACCAGCTCCTCGAGCTGGGCCACCCCGCGGGTGGACGCGGCGTCGGTGAGCGGATTCGGCACCGCGTCCTCGGCGCGCAGCGCGACCAGGATGCGGTGCAGCTCCTCGATCGCCGAGCGCGCGTCGCCCTCGATGGCGCTGAGCGATGCCGCCGCCCGCTCCGGATCCCGCGCCAGCACCCGCCGCGCCGCTCCCGCCTGCACGCCCATCACGCTGACGTGGTGCGCGACCACGTCGTGCAGCTCGCGCGCGATCCGCAGCCGCTCGGAGGACACGGCCTGCCGCGAGGAGCGCTCCCGCTCGTCGTCGAGCTCGGCCGTGCGCGTCTCGAGCGCCTCCAGCCGGCGGGCCGACTGCCACGACGCCTCGCCGAAGACGTAGGCGCTGCCGAAGTAGAGCAGGTTCGAGACGACCGCGAGGGCCGACTCCGCCGCGTAGGGCGAGAGCAGGCCGGGGGAGTCGTCGACCGGCACGGAGCTGCCGAAGTACTCGCCCGTGGCGAGGGTGGTGAGCAGCCAGCCCAGCATCCCGACCGCGATCGCCACCCGGACGACGAGCGCCGTGCGCCGGTTCCGGCCCCACGCGCCGACCGTGTAGAGCGCGAGGAACAGGCAGATCTGGCCGAAGAGCGACTCCGGCACCTGGAGCACGATCCCGAGCGCGTAGACGACGGAGAGCCCGGCCGCCACGCTCGCGGGGAACCGGCGGCGCAGCGCGAGGGGAAGGGTCATCAGGACGGCCCAGTGGGCGCTGACGACGGGGTGCGCCGCGTCCGGGAAGCCCGCCGAGGAGTACAGCGCGACGGAGACGACCGTCGCCACCAGCAGGATCCCCGCGGTGACCGCGTCGCGCACGTATCCGGCCCGACTCGGCGCTCGCCGGATCCAGCCCGCGTCGAGCGGGTCCGCGGCTCCGTCACCTGAGGGCATGCGCCCCACGCTAACCGACGCCGGTCGGACGGGGCCCCGGGAGGCGGAGGAGCGCACCCCGCCGCTTCCCGGGCGCGACGTCAGTCCCGGCCGGTGATGCCCCGGGTCGAGGCGATGACGTCGCCCATCTTCTTCCCGAGGGCCTCGTAGAACATCGACAGCGGGAACTCGTCGTCCAGCACCGCGTCGGTGAGGCCGCGCGGGGCGCCGAGCAGCACCTCGTCCGGGAGCCCGCGGGCCCAGGCGGAGGCGGGGTGCGGAGTGAGAGTGGCCGCGATCAGCTCGTGCGCGGCCAGCCAGTGCGCCGTCTTCGGCCGGTCGATCGAGCGCCAGTAGAGCTCGTCGATCGCGTCCGAGAGGGCGACGACCACGTCGGCGACGGCGTCCCACTCGAACGCCAGCCGGGTGTCGGTCCAGTGCAGGACGCCGTGCTGGTGCAGCCAGGCGAAGAGCAGCTGGCCGCCGAGGCCGTCGTAGTTGCGCACCCGCGACCCGGTGAGCGGGAAGCGGAAGAGCCGGTCGAACAGGATCGCGTACTGCACGAAGCGCGAGCGCTCGGCCAGCGCCTCCTCCTCGTCGTCGCGGCGGTCCAGCGCGCCGAGGCGGCGCTCGATGGCGACGGCCTCGCGGAAGGCGGTGAGGTCGCACCGCAGCTCCTCCAGCGAGTAGAGGAAGAAGGGCATCCGCTGCTTGATCATGAACGGGTCGAACGGCAGGTCGCCGCGCATGTGGGTGCGGTCGTGGATGAGGTCCCACATCACGAAGGACTCCTCCGCCAGGCGCTGGTCGGCCAGCAGGCGCTGCGCGTCCTCCGGGAGCTCGAGACGGGTGATCCGGGCCGCCTCCGTGACGACGCGGCGGAACCGGGCCGCCTCGCGGTCGGCGAAGATCGCGCCCCAGGTGAAGGACGGGACGGAGCGCATCGCGACCGTCTCGGGGAACAGCACGGCGCTGTCGGTGTCGTAGCCGGCGGTGAAGTCGACGAAGCGCACGGGCACGAAGAGGGCGTTGGAGTAGTCGCCCGCCTCCAGCTCGGCGACGAACCGCGGCCAGACGACCTCGACGAGGACGGCCTCGACGTGGCGGTCGCGGCTGCCGTTCTGGGTGTACATGGGGAAGACGACGAGGTGGCGGCGGCCGTCGACGCGCTCGAGCTGCGGCTGGAACGCGGTGAGCGAGTCGAGGAAGTCGGGCAGGCCGAGTCCGCCGGCGCTCCAGCGCTCGAGGTCGACGACCAGCGCGTCGAGGTACGCGGCGTCGTGCGGGAACGCGGGGGCGAGGGTGCGGACGCCGGCGACGATCCGCTCGACGAGGGTGCGCGCCTCCTCGAGCCGCTCGGGCTCGGCGAGCGAGCCGTCCTGAGACTGGAGCGGCTGCAGCGCGGCGGCGGCGGCCTTCAGGTCGAGCCAGGCGGCGGAGTCCTCCACGCGGTCCTCGACGACCTCGGGTTCTCCGACGACGGTGCTCTGCACGGCTTGCGACATGGTGATCCTCCTCACGCTGGTGATACGGGGCTGCAGGAGCGGAACGCGCTCCGACTCCGAGCGTATGGGCTCGTGCGCGCGCTTTTCTTGCGTCTCGGCGGAGCGAAGCGGCGATCTCGCAGGGGCGGGCGCACGTCTCCGCCGCCCCTCTCCGGCCCCGCGGTCAGCGGTTGCCCAGGTGTTGTGCAGGTGCCACCCCCCGTCCGGGGCTAGATTCCTCACCGCTTCCGTTTCCCTCCCCTCATCGGGTCGAAGATAGGGCGACACCGTGTCCGCATCCCGAGTGCGGAGACATCCGATCGGACAGGCGCGCCGAACACCCTGGCGGCGCGCTCGATCGGCGAGCCATCCTGAGAGAGAGGATCGGAGCGCGTGACGGGACCCGAACCCGGAAGCGACCAGAGAACAGCCAGCATCGACCACCACCCCGAGAACCTCCGCCTGCTCCCCTGGCCGCAGGCGGACGCCTCCGTCCTGCGCGACACCCTCGCGCACGCGGGCGGCGGACTCGAGAGCGAGAGCGAGATCCTCGCGCGCCACGACCGCTACCTGCGCGGTTGGGCGGACGGCGACGCGTTCTTCTACGTGGTCGAGCTGGACGGACTCTCCGTCGGCTCCATCGGCTATTGGTACGGCTGCTCGCGCGGCGTCGTCGCCTACGAGGCGGCATGGAGCATCGCTCCGCACGCCCGCGGCATCACCGCGGACTCCGTGCGGATGCTGCTCGAGGAGGCGGCGGCGTTCCCCGTGCCCCGCTTCGTGCACGCCTTCGTGGCGGAGAGCGACCTGGACGCCGGCGCGACCTGCGTCGAGGCCGGCTTCGACCGGATCGACCTCGTCGAGCAGGGCGAGTCGCCGGAGCTCTACGTGGACTGGGCGTTCGACCTGGCCGCCGTGGCCTGATCAGATCCCGTGGCGCTCCAGCCACGGCCGCAGCACCGCGAGGAACTCCTCCGGGTGCTCGAGGCCGGGCAGGTGCGCCGCGTCCTCGAGCACGTGCAGCTCGGCACCGCCCACCTCGGCGGCGAGGTGCTCGCAGACCGGCAGCGACTCGGAGAGGTCGTGCGCGCCCGCCACGACGAGGGTCGGCACGGCGATCTCCCCGAGCCGCTCGCCCGCCGGCCCGGAGGGATCGATCGGGCGGGGGGCCTCCGCCTCGTGGCCGACGCCCGTGAGCGCGAGCTCCCGGACCCGCGCGAGGAACTCCGGAGCCACGTCGTCCGCGGAGCGGTCGGGACCCACGGCCCAGAGCTCCGCCTCGACGATCGCCGCGGCCTCCCGCTCGCCCGCGAGCTCCAGCGCCTCGACCTCCCCGAAGCGGCGCTCCTCCTCCGCCGTCAGCGCGGGGTAGTCGAAGCCTGCCAGGCCCGGGGCGATCACGACCAGGCCGGTCACCCGCTCCGGATGCTCGAGCGCCAGGTCGAGCGCGAGCGTTCCGCCCCGCGAGCAGCCGACGACCACCGCGCGCTCGACGCCGAGGTGGTCGAGCACGTCCAGGGCGTCCCGGCGCGGGTCGTACTCCACGTCCTCCGTGCTCGTGCCGCCCGCGCCGCGGACGTCGTAGCGGACCACCAGCCGGTCGCGCGAGAGGTCGGCGACGAGCGGGTCCCACATCCGCAGGTCGGCGATGCCCGCGTGCACGAGCAGCAGGGCGGGCGCGGAGGCGCGGCCGTCCGCCTCCCAGTGGAGGCTCGCGCCGGGGACCTCGAGATGCGGCATGCCGCACACCGTAGGCGCGTCGCGCCGGCGCTGCAACGCGCGGCCACTGCCTAGGGTGGAGGCGCGACAGCGGACGGGCCGCGGCGGGGAGGCGGCGGCGTGGAGGGCGTGCTCACCGGCTTCTCGATCATCGGGGTCGTCATCGCGGTCGGCTACCTGATCGCGCGGTTCCGGATCGTCCCGCCCGAGAGCCGGCTGATCCTGTCGCGGATCGCCTTCTTCGTCACGACGCCGGCGCTGCTGTTCACCGTGCTGTCGCGGGCCGACGTCTCCGTCCTCTTCTCCTCGTTCCTGCTCGTCTCGCTCCTGACGGTGCTGACCGTCGCCCTGCTCTACGTGCTGGCCTCGCGGCTGCTCTTCCCCCGCCCGCTGCCGGAGACGGTGATCGGGACCGCGGCCTCCTCCTACGTCAACGCCAACAACATCGGGCTGCCGGTCGCCATCTACGTGCTGGGCGATCCGCAGTGGGTGGCCCCGACGCTCCTCCTGCAGCTGATCGTCCTCGTGCCGACGATCCTGACGCTGCTCGACGTCTCGACGAGCGGGCGGACCTCGGTCGGCGCGATCCTCACGCAGCCGCTGCGGAACCCGATGATCATCGCCTCCGCCCTCGGCCTCGTCGTCGCCCTCACCGGCGTGGAGCTGCCCGCGCCCGTGCTGCAGCCGTTCTCGATCATCGGCAACGCGTCGATCCCGCTGGTGCTGATCGCCTTCGGGATGTCGCTGCGCGGGCAGCGGCCGCTGGAGGCGGGGCCGGCGCGGGTCGAGGTGGTGGTCGCGTCCGTCCTCAAGTCGCTGGTGATGCCGGCGGTCGCGCTGCTGCTGGGGCGCTTCGCGTTCCACCTCGACTCCGAGCACCTCTTCGTGGTGACGGTGACCGCCGCGCTGCCGACCGCGCAGAACATCTTCACCTTCGCCTCGCGCTACGACCGGGGCGTCGCCGTCGCCCGCGACACGGCCCTCGTGACCACGGTCGCCGCGGTGCCCGTGCTCATCGGGGTGTCCCTCCTGCTGGGCTGAGCGGAGCAGCATCCCCGGCTCCCGCTCGGTCCCGGCGGAGGCGCCGGACGGCCCGCGCATCCGCGTCGCGTGTCCCTCGTCCTGGGACGGGGCCGGTGGCGCGGGCCCGGTCGCACTCCGCCGACCGTCGCTTAGGCTCTCTCGAATGAGCACCACCACGTCCGCCGACCGCTCCGCCCGCGGCAGGCCGCGCCGCCGTCGCGGCCTCTGGATCACGCTGATCGTCCTCCTGGTCCTGCTGATCGGCGCCGTCGTCGCGGTGCTCCTCGGCGTGCGCACCTACGACAAGGCGATGACCGTCCGCGACAAGCTGACCGAGGCGATCCCGCTGGTGTCGCAGGTGACGGACAGGCTGACGACGTTCGACACCTCCGGTGCGGAGGAGACCGCGGGCCGGATCGCGACCCTCACCGGCGAGGCGCGCGACGAGACCGAGGACCCGGTGTGGCGGGTGATGGAGGTGGTGCCCGTCCTCGGGCCGAATCTGTCCGCGGTCCGCGCCGCGACCGAGATCGCCGACGACGTCTCCGGCCGGATCGTCACGCCGCTCTCCACGACCTCGCTCGACATCCTCAAGCCCGTCGACGGCAGGGTCGACCTCGCGGCGATCACCGAGCTGTCGCAGAAGATCACCGTCGCCAAGGAGGTCGTCGACGCGGCGCAGACCCGCGTCGAGGGCATCGACCGCGGCCCGCTGGTGCCGCAGGTCGCCTCCGCGCTCGACTCCTTCACTCCGCAGCTGGCCACCGCCACCGCGGCGATGGAGCAGGTCGAGCCGCTCACCGCGATCCTCCCCGACTCCCTCGGAGCGTCCGGTCCGCGCCACTACCTGGTGATGTTCCAGAACCTGGCGGAGTCGCAGGCTCTGGGCGGCGGCGCGTCGTCGGTGATGCAGCTCGACGTCGACGGCGGCGCGATCTCGATCGGCCGTCAGCTGGGCAGCGGCGACTTCCGCGGTCTGGCGCCCGTCACCGTCGACCAGAGTGCGCTCGACACCATCGGCGAGAACATGGCGACGACCTTCAACGTCTCGACCAGCCGCCCCGACTTCCCGACGGCCGCCTCGATCGCCTCGCAGTTCTGGGCGCAGAAGTTCCCCGAGCAGAGGATCGACGGCGTCCTCGCGATCGACCCCGTCGCCCTCTCCTACCTCCTCGGCTCGACCGGGCCCGTGACCCTCACCGACGGCACGGTCCTCACGAGCGAGAACACCGTCTCGACCCTGCTCAACGAGGTCTACTTCCGATACCCGGAGTCGGTCGTGGCCGAGCGCACCGACGAGTTCTTCTCGGAGGCGAGCGCGACGGTCCTGGGCAAGATCCTCGGCGGAGAGATGGAGCCGACGAAGATGCTCCCGGCGATCGTGAAGGCGGTCGACGAGAGCCGCATCCTCGCCTACAGCTCCGACGCCGACGAGCAGGCGCTCCTCGCGCCCACGCCGATCGCGGGGGTCCTGCCGCAGACGACGACCGACGGCACGACCACCGGAGTGTTCTTCCAGGACGCCTCGGGCGGCTCGAAGATGGACTACTACCTGAGCACGGCGGTCACGCAGTCGAGCGCGGGCCGGTGCGCCGCCTCCGGCGCGGTCTTCACCACCTCCGTCACCGTGACCAACACGATCTCGAAGGCGGTCGCTCGGACGCTGCCCGGCTACGTCGCCGCGGCCGGCGGGCGCGGTGCGTACCCTCTGGGCGACTTCGTCACCAACATCTACGTCTACGGCCCTCCCGGGACCACGGTGTCGAGTGCGGCCTGGGCCGACGGCACGGGCTACGGACCCGAGAGCCTCGACGACCTCGGCCGTCCCGTCTCGAAGGTCGCCGTGCAGCTCTCGCCCGGCCAGTCCGAGACGTTCGACGTGCAGTTCAGCGCCGGCGACGCCTCCGGCTTCGGCGACCAGACCGTGCGGGTGACCCCGATGATCAACCCCACCGCGGTGACGCTGAACGACGAGCCCGCCTGCGGCTGACCTCGCCTTCGCGCGCCTCCGGGTCGGTGCTGGACCAGCGCCGAGCACGCCGACCGCTGACGCGCCCCCGGGTCGGTGCTGGACCAGCGCCGCCCGCGCCGACCGCTGACGCGCCCCCGGGTCGGTGCTAGACCAGCGCCGAGCCGGGGATCGAGCTCGTCACGAGCGAGGAGGCGAGGAACGCGGTGGCGATGCAGAGCACGAACCCGATGACCGGCACGAGGAACGCGCGGCGGCCCACGAGGTAGCGCACGACCGTCACGGCCACGGCGATCAGCGTCAGCGCGGGCGGCCCGATCAGCGCGATCGAGACGCCCCAGTCGATCCGGTCGAAGTCGCAGGCGAAGTTCTGGCCCTCGCACTCCGCGGGGAAGACCGAGAGGATCGCGGCGAGGTAGCCGAGCACGATCGTGATCAGGCCGAGGGCGAGGCAGCCGAGGATCGAGAGCACGAGGTCCCAGCGGCGCCGGCGCGGCTTCCCGGCGGCGATGATCTCGCCCACCGAGCGGTAGGCGTCGGACCGGAACTCGTCGTGCGCGGCTCCGGGGCGGGCGGTCGCAGGGCGGTCGGTCGCAGGGCGTGCCGTCGCGGGTCGGGCGGCGGGGCGGGAGGCGCCGGCCGAGGCGGCCTGGGCCCGCGCGCGCTTCTTCTTCGACGAGGCCATGGTCAGAAGATCATCGGGCGGTCGTCGTCGAGGGTCGTCTCGAGGTCGAGGTCGACCACCACCGGGACGTGGTCGCTCGGGGCGTCGCCCTTGCGCTCGTCGCGGTGGATCGAGGCGCCGGTGACGAGGTCGCCGAACGCGGGGGAGCCGAGCACGAAGTCGATCCGCAGCCCCTCGTTGCGCGGGAAGCGGAGCTGCTTGTAGTCCCAGTAGGTGTAGCCCTCGGGCACGAGCGGGCGGACGACGTCGCGCAGGCCCGCGTCCTCGAAGGCGGCGAAGGCGGCGCGCTCGGGGATCGAGACGTGCGTGGATCCGGGGCCGAGGCTCGGGTCGCCCACGTCGCTGTCGAGCGGCGCGACGTTCCAGTCGCCGACCAGGGCGAGCGGCAGGTCGGGCTCGGCGGCCAGCCACTCGCGGGTGCTCGCCTCGAGGGCCGCGAGCCACTCGAGCTTGTAGAGGTAGTGCGGGTCGTCGACCGCGCGGCCGTTCGGGACGTAGAGGCTCCAGACGCGCACGCCGTCGACCGTGGCGCCGATCGCGCGGGCCTCGAGCGGGTAGGAGCCGTCGGCCGCCGCCTCCTTCGCGAAGCCGGGCATGCCCGGGAAGCCGATCTGCACGTCCTCCATCGGCAGGCGCGAGGCGATGCCGACGCCGTTCCACTGGCTGAGCCCGACCATCTCGACGTGGTAGCCGGCGTCGGCGAAGGCCTCGTGCGGGAACTGCTCGGGCTTGCACTTGAGCTCCTGCATGGCGAGGACGTCCACGTCCTCGCGCACGAGCCAGTCGACGACGCGGCCGGTGCGGGCCCGGATGGAGTTCACGTTCCAGGTGGCGATGCGCATCCTGGAAGTGTAGGAGCCGCCGCCGACACGTCTCCTGCGCGTCCTCCGCGCGTCCCGGCGGCCGCGGGCCGGGGGAGTCATCCCCTCGGCGGATTGCGGAACCGGTGTCGGTGGTCGATGGTTGTCTAGCGCCGTCCCGACCGGCCGTTCGTCGTGCCGTCCGGACGCCGCCGCCGCCCGCGCCGTGCGGGCCCGACGGGCTCCCCGGCGCTCCGCGCTCCCCAGCCCGGTCCCCTCCCCTCCCCTCCCGCTCCTGCTCCGCCCCTCCGGAGGACCCATGATCCTGCTCCGCCTCGCCTCCGCCTACGCGAAGCCCTACGCGCGCTGGGTGGCCGCCGTCGTCGTGCTGCAGCTCGTCGCGACGCTCGCCGCGCTCTACCTGCCGAGCCTCAACGCCGAGATCATCGACCAGGGCATCGGCCGCGGCGACACCGACTTCATCTGGGGCACCGGCATGACCATGCTCGGCGTCTGCGTCGTGCAGGTCGCCGCGGCGATCGGAGCCGTCTACTTCGGCGCCCGCACCGCCATGTCCGTCGGCCGCGACCTGCGCCGCGACGTCTACCGCCGCGTCGACTCGCTCAGCGGGCTCGAGGTCGGCGGCTTCGGCACGGCCACCCTGATCACCCGCGGCACGAACGACGTGCAGCAGGTGCAGATGCTCGTGCTGATGACCCTCAACTTCATGGTCTCCGCGCCGATCATGTGCGTCGGCGGCATCGTCTTCGCCCTGCGCGAGGACGCCGGCCTCTCCTGGCTGGTCTGGGTGTCGGTGCCGCTGCTGTTCGTCGTGGTCGGCTTCCTGGTGTTCCTGCTGCTGCCGCTGTTCCGCCTCATGCAGGACCGGATCGACGGGATCAACAGCGTGCTGCGCGAGCAGATCACGGGCATCCGCGTGGTGCGCGCCTTCGTGCGCGAGCCGTTCGAGTCCGAGCGGTACCGCAAGGCCAACGCGGCGATCACCGAGGTGTCGATCAAGGTCGGCAACATCTTCGTGCTGATGTTCCCCGCGATCATGATGATCCTGCACCTGGCCACCGCGGCCGTGCTGTGGTTCGGCGGGCAGCGGGTCGACGCCGGTCAGATGCAGGTGGGCTCGCTCACCGCGTTCCTGCAGTACCTCCTCCAGATCCTCACCGCCGTGATGATGGGCGTCTTCATGGTGATGATGATCCCGCGCGCGGTCGTCTGCGCCGAGCGGATCCAGCAGGTGCTCGACGCCCGCACCAGCCTCACCACGCCCCAGGGCGGAGCCCCGACGCCCGCGCGCGGCCGCGTCGAGTTCTCCGGAGTCGTCTTCGGCTACCCGGGCGCCGAGCGCCCTGTGCTCTCGGGCATCGACATCGTCGCGGAGCCGGGCCGCACCACGGCCGTCGTCGGCTCCACCGGCGCCGGCAAGACGACCCTGCTCGGCCTCGTGCCGCGCCTGTTCGACCCGCAGGAGGGCACCGTCACGATCGACGGCGTGCCCGTCTCCTCCCTCGACCGGGCGCAGCTCGCCGAGGTGATCGGGCTCGTGCCCCAGCGCCCCTACCTCTTCTCGGGGACGATCGCCTCGAACCTGCGCTTCGGCCGCCCCGACGCGACGGACGCCGAGCTGTGGGAGGCGCTGCGCATCGCCCAGGGCGAGGACTTCGTGCGGAGCAAGGAGCACGGGCTCGACGAGCCGGTCTCGCAGGGCGGCACCAACGTCTCCGGCGGGCAGCGCCAGCGGCTCTGCATCGCGCGGGCCCTCGTCGCGAAGCCGCGGGTCTACCTGTTCGACGACTCGTTCTCGGCGCTCGACGTCGCGACCGATGCGCGGCTGCGGGAGTCGCTGGCCGACGCCACCACCGACGCGACCGTGATCATCGTGGCCCAGCGGGTGTCGACCATCCGCCACGCCGACCAGATCGTCGTGCTCGACGCGGGCCGCGTCGTCGGCCGCGGCACGCACGACGAGCTCCTCGAGACGAACGCGACCTACCGCGAGATCGTCGAATCCCAGCTGAGCGTCGAAGGAGTGTCCTGAGATGGCGCGCACACGCGACTCCACCGCCCCCGAGGAGACGACGTCCCCCGAGCCCGAGTTCGAGCCCGGCGAGGGCGACGGCGGCATGTTCGGGGACGGGCCGCCCGCCCGCAAGGCGCAGAACTTCTGGCCCTCGGCCAAGCGCCTCTTCTCGCTGCTCGGCCCCGAGCGCGCCCGGATGGTCCTCGTGGTCGCCCTGGTCTCGCTGTCGGTCGTCCTCACCGTCATCGCGCCCAAGATCCTCGGGCAGGCGATGGACACGATCTTCAACGGCGTGATCGGCTCCCAGCTCCCCGCCGGCGTCCCGCTCGAGCAGATCATCGAGCAGCAGCGCGCCTCGGGCAACGGCACCTTCGCCGACATGCTGGCCAAGACCGACATCGTGCCCGGCGCGGGCATCGACTTCGTGGTCCTCGGCCGCCTGATCATCATCGTGCTGCTGATGTACGTCGTCGCGTCGGTGCTCATGTGGGCGCAGGGCTACATCCTCAACGGCCTCGTGATGCGGGTGGTCTTCGGCCTCCGTCAGGACATCGAGGCGAAGCTCAACCGCCTCCCGCTGCGCTTCTTCGACACCCGGCAGCGCGGCGACGTGATGTCGCGCGTCACGAACGACGTCGACAACATCCAGACGGCGCTGCAGCAGGCCTTCTCGCAGCTGGTGCAGTCGGTGCTCACCATCATCGGCATCGCCGCGATGATGTTCATCGTCTCGTGGCAGCTCGCGCTGATCGCGCTGATCTCGATCCCGCTCTCGGGCGTGATCGCGGGCGTGATCGGCGCCCGCTCCCAGAAGCTCTTCGCCGCCCAGTGGAAGAACACGGGCGCGCTCAACGGCCACATCGAGGAGACCTTCTCCGGGCTCGAGATCGTCCGCGCCTTCGGCCGCGACCGCGAGATGCTCGAGGAGTTCGACCGCCGCAACGACAGCCTCTACACCGCCTCGTTCGGCGCCCAGTTCGTCTCGGGCATGATCATGCCCGCGATGACCTTCGTCTCCTACCTCTCCTACGTGCTCATCGCCGTGGTCGGCGGCCTGCGGGTCGCCTCAGGTCAGCTGACGCTCGGCGACGCGACCGCGTTCATCCAGTACTCGCGCGAGTTCACCCAGCCGGTGACCCAGCTGGCGAGCATGGCGAACATGCTGCAGTCCGGCGTCGCCTCGGCCGAGCGCACGTTCGAGCTTCTCGACGCCGAGGAGCAGGAGCCGGAGACGGCGACCGCGTCGCTCCCGCAGCGCACCGACGGCCACGTGGAGTTCGAGGGCGTCTCGTTCTCGTACGACCCGGAGCAGCCGCTGATCGAGGACCTGACCTTCTCGGCGCAGCCCGGGCAGACGGTCGCCATCGTCGGTCCGACCGGGGCGGGGAAGACCACGCTGGTCAACCTGGTCATGCGCTTCTACGAGCTCACCGGAGGGCGCATCCTGCTCGACGGCGTCGACATCACGAGCCTCGCGCGCGGCGATCTGCGCTCGCGCGTGGGCATGGTGCTGCAGGACGCGTGGCTCTTCCAGGGCACCATCCGCGAGAACATCCGCTACGGGCGGTTGGACGCGACCGACGAGGAGATCGTCGACGCGGCGAAGGCCACCATGGTCGACCGCTTCGTGCGCCAGCTGCCCGACGGCTACGACACGGTGCTGGACGCCGACGGCGGCAGCGTCTCGGCGGGCGAGCGGCAGCTGATCACGATCGCGCGCGCGTTCCTCGCGAACCCGTCGCTGCTGATCCTCGACGAGGCCACCTCCTCGGTCGACACCCGCACGGAGCTGCTCGTGCAGCACGCGATGAACGCGCTCCGCACCGACCGGACCTCGTTCGTCATCGCGCACCGGCTCTCCACGATCCGCGACGCCGACACCATCCTGGTGATGGAGTCGGGCCGGATCGTCGAGCAGGGCGCGCACGAGGCGCTCCTGAAGCAGCGCGGTGCCTACTACGAGCTCTACATGACGCAGTTCCGCGGAGGAGGCGACGAGGCGGGCGAGCACGCCGCAGCGGGCGCGCTCCCGAGCGGGGGAGGGGTCTCCCCGTAGAGTAGGCGCGTGACCGACGCACGCCAGCAGCTCATCGAGTACATCGGCTCCGACGCCGTCTTCCACGGGGACTTCACCCTCACGAGCGGCAAGAAGGCGTCGTACTACGTCGACCTGCGCCGCGTGAGCCTCGACCACCGCGTCGCGCCGCTGATCGGGCAGGTCATGCTCGACCTCATCGCGCCGATCGAGCGCGTCGACGCCGTCGGCGGCCTCACCATGGGAGCCGACCCGATCGCCGCCGCGATCCTCCACCAGGGCGCCGCCCGCGGTCTCGCCTACGACGCGTTCGTCGTGCGCAAGGAGCCCAAGGACCACGGCCGCGGCCGGCAGGTCGAGGGCCCCGACCTCGAGGGCAAGCGCGTCGTCGTCGTCGAGGACACGTCCACCACCGGCGGCTCGCCGCTGAAGGCGATCGAGGCCCTGCTGAAGGTCGGCGCCGAGATCGCAGGAGTCGCCGTCGTCGTCGACCGCGCGACCGGGGCCCGCGAGATCATCGAGGACGCCGGCTACCCGTACTTCGCCGCGATCGGTCTGGCCGACCTCGGCCTGAGCTGATGGTCGACGAGGGGGGACGCGGCGGGGGCCCGGGAGGCGGCGACCACCCGGAGCCGGAGCGCCGCGGGTCCGAGGGCCGCGAGTCCGAGGGCCGCGAGTCCGAGGGCCGCGAGCCCGAGCCTGCCGGATCGGAGACCTCCGAGCCGGAACGTGCCGAGCCGGAGCGACCCGAGCCGGAGCGTCCCGTCGGCAGCAGCGAGTGGCTGCTCCAGCAGCTCAGCGGCGGCCGACTGAAGAGCATCTTCGATTCGCCCCGCCCCGTCCCTCCCGTGGAGGAGTCGCGCGCGGAGCGGACGTCCGGTCCTGCTGAGTCCGCAGCCGACGAGGCCCACGTGTCAGCGGAGGAGCGGAGCGTTGCGAGCGAGTCGGCCTCCTCCGCCGACGCGGCCGGACCGTCCTCGGGCGACTCCGACTCCGACTCCGACTCCGACCCGACGCCGCGCCGTGCCCCTGCCGCTCCGGTCGGCCTGTGGCCGGGGGAGCCCGTGCTGAGCGCGACGCCGGCCGCCGAGGAGGACGGCGGCGACCTCCCGAACCCCGCGGACGACTCCGCTCGGGTGGAGGAGCAGGACGCCGACGCCGACCGCGGAACGGTCGCGGAGCCGGAGCGCTCCTCCGGCCGCGACGGCGTCCCCGCCGAGGGACGGAGCTCTCCGGGCGGCGACACGGGAGCCCCCGACGCGGGAGCCCGCGCCACGGGAGCGCCCGAGACGGCTGCCCGCGAGGCGAGTGTCCGCGAGACGGGTGCCGGTGGGACGACTGCCCGCGGGACGAGAGCCTCCGACGCCGACGTGTCCGACGAGGACGACTCCGACGAGGACGCCTTCGACGCGTTCTTCGCCCCCCTCCGCGACGACGACGCGGAGGGCTCCGGCTCCGACGCCTCCGCCGACGCCGGCCGCACCGAGGTGCACCGCCGCGGGGCGGACTCCGTGCGCCCGGTCCTGCCGCACACCGACCCTCCCGCCGACCTGCCGACCGCCCCCGCCGGACTCCGCAGCGCCCACCGGCCGGACGACGAGCCCGATGCCGGGTCCTCGACCGACGTCGACCCGGCGGGCCGCTCCGGCGTCCCCTACCCCGCCGACGGACGCCCGGTCGGCGCGACCCCGCCGACTCCGCGCGAGCCGACTCCGCCCGCCGTCTACGAGTGGCCCGACCCGCGCGGGGACTGGGACCAGCCGCCCGTGTGGGAGCAGGTCGTCGCTCCGCATGACGAGCCCGACGAGGACGGCGGCGACGAGGAGCTGTGGCGCGAGACCGCCGGCGCCTACTCGTGGAACCTCGAGCCGGCCGCCGAGCCCGCCGACCGCGCCGAGCCCGCGCCCTTCCGCACCGCTCCCGCGGTCGCCCACGTCAACGCCGCTCCGCCGCGGAAGCGCCGCTCCGCCCGGTCCCGACCCGAGAGACGCGAGCGCGACTCGGCGCCCGCCGCAGCACCCGCGTGGCGCACGCTCAGCCGACGCCGGCTCCTGATCGGCCTGATCGCTGCGGGTGCGGTGATCCTCCTCGCCGGCCTCTTCGCGATCGGCATCGCCGTCGGGAGCGCCGGCGGCCGGGCCGAGCCGCAGGCCGCCCCGGTCGTCAGCGAGACGCCCACGGCGGAGCCGACCCCCTCGCCCACTCCGACCGCGACCCTCCCGACCGTCGGCCCGCTGCCCGTCGGCACCTGGGCCTGGAGCGCGCTCCTCGGCGGCGAGTGCGTCGAGCCCTTCGACTCCGTCTGGGCGGAGGAGTTCACCGTCGTGGACTGCGCGGGGGCTCACTCCGCCCAGCTCGTCGCCACCGCGGAGCTGACAGACGCGGTGTTCCCCGGCCAGGACGCCCTGGCCGTCACCGTCTCCTCGCTCTGCCAGGCGCAGGGCGTCGTGGACGTCGCCGCGGCCGAGACCTACGGCGACGTGCAGGTCGCCGGTGCGTTCCCCGTCACCCAGGAGCAGTGGGACGCGGGCGAGCGCAGCTACTACTGCTTCGTCGACCGGGCGGGCGGCGGCGAGCTGACCGGCTCCCTCGCCGGTACTCCCGCGGCCTGACGCGCGCCGTCCCTCGGGCCCCGGAGGATGCCGCCGGGCACCGGCCCGGTGCACCCGGCCGAGCCGCGGAGCGCCCAGTAGGATCGCTCGTCGTGCAGGAGAACGAGGCGACCCCCGCGACCGGACCCACCGCCTCCGTGGAGCTCACCACGAACGGCGTCGGCCCCTGGCAGGGGGAGCGGCCCGAGGACGACCGCCTCGACCCGGAGCTGCTGGAGCGCGGCGACGCGCGCAACGTGGTCGACCGCTTCCGCTACTGGCGGATGGACGCGATCGTCGCGGAGCTCGACCGCACGCGGCACCCGTTCCACGTCGCGATCGAGAACTGGCAGCACGACATGAACATCGGCTCGATCGTCCGCAGCGCCAATGCGTTCGGCGCGGAAGGCGTCCACATCGTCGGCCGGCGGCGCTGGAACAAGCGCGGCGCGATGGTCACCGACCGCTACCAGCACGTCCAGCACCACGAGACGGTGGCCGACCTCGTGCAGTGGGCCGCGGAGGCGGACGTGCCCCTCCTCGCCGTCGACAACGTCCCCGGCTGCGTTCCGCTCGAGACCTACCGGCTCCCCGAGCGCTGCCTCCTGCTGTTCGGGCAGGAGGGACCCGGCCTCTCGGAGGAGGCGATCGCCGCCTCGGAGGCCGTGCTCGAGATCTCGCAGTTCGGCTCGACCCGGTCGATCAACGCCTCGGCGGCGGCAGCCGTCGCGATGCACGCCTGGGTGCTGCAGCACGTCCGCTTCTGACCCCCGCGAGCCGCGGTGCCGTGTCAGGAACCGGCGCCCGACCCGCTGCCGGGCCGCCGGGACTCAGACCGCCGAATCCGGCGGGAACTCCGACTCCAGCGGCTCCGACGACAGGAGCTCGTGCACCCCGCTCAGCACCTCGTCCGGGCGGAACGGATAGCGCTCGATCTCGGCCTCGTCGCTGATCCCCGTCAGCACCAGCACGGTGTGCAGGCCCGCCTCGATGCCCGCGACGATGTCGGTGTCCATCCGGTCGCCGATCATCCCGGTGTTCTCGCTGTGCGCGCCGATCTTGTTCATCGCCGAGCGGAACATCATCGGATTCGGCTTGCCGACGACGTACGGATCCTTGCCCGTCGCCTTCGTGATGAGCGCCGCGATCGCCCCCGTCGCCGGGAGCACGCCCTCGGCGCTCGGCCCCGTCGCATCGGGATTGGTGACGATGAAGCGCGCACCCGCGACGATCAGGCGGATCGCCTTCGTGATCGCCTCGAAGCTGTAATTGCGGGTCTCGCCCACGACCACGTAGTCCGGCGCCGTCTCCGTCATGATGAAGCCCGCCTCGTGCAGCGCGGTGGTGATCCCCGCCTCGCCGATCACGAACGCGCTCCCGCCCGGCTTCTGCGACGCGCAGAAGTCCGCCGTCGCCAGAGCGCTCGTCCAGATCCGCTCCTCCGGCACGTGCAGCCCCGACCCGCGCAGCCGCGCCGCCAGATCCCGCGGCGTGAAGATCGAGTTGTTCGTCAGCACCAGGAACGGCGTGCCCGAATCGGTCCACTCCTGGATCAGCTCGGGCGCGCCGGGGAGCGCCTTGTTCTCGTGCACCAGCACGCCGTCCATGTCCGTGAGCCAGGCCTCGACTTCACTGCGGTTCGTCGCCATGGGTCGATGCTATCGGCGGCACCCCCGCGCACGACGGCGACGACCGGCGAACCGCCCGGCTCCCTCCGCTGATGCCCCTGTGGAGGGACGACCGCCGTGCGCCGGACGGCCGGACCCCGGACCCGCACAGCCGCGAGCGGGATAGCCTGGGAGGCATGAGTGGCGAGAACCTGCTGGGCCCCGAACCGACCCTCCTCCCCGACGAGCCCGCGGTCACCGCGGCCCTCGCGAAGCACGCGAACCCGGGAGCCGTCGAATTCGCCGCCCTCGCCGCCGCCCACCCGCGCTCCCCGCTGGCCTGGGCACTGCTCGCCGACAGCGTCTGGGGCATCGACGCGGCCCTCCCCTCCTACGCCTACGCCCGCGTCGGCTACCACCGCGGCCTCGACCTCCTCCGCGGAGCCGGCTGGCGCGGCCAGGGCCCCATCCCCTGGCGCCACGGACCCAACCGCGGATTCCTGCTCTCCCTCTACGCCCTCCGCCGCGCCGCCGACTCCATCGGCGAGACCGAGGAGGTCACCCGCCTCACCCAGTTCCTCCAGCAGGCCGACCCGATCGCCATCGAGGAGATCGAGCGGTACCACGAGGACGCGTTACCCCCTACCGCCGCCATCATCATCCTCGGCAACGACTAGGCGCCGCCCGGGTGCGGTTCTGGCGGCGTTGTCGTCGGGCGCCGTAGCGCCGCTACGGCTTCCTCCTCCGCCTTGCCAGAACCGCACCCGGACGCCGCCTAGCCCTGTGCTGGCGAGGTGGGCGCCGTGCCTGCGGCACGAGCGCGGGGCGCCGTGCCGGGGGCACGAGCGGCCGTGGGGGGGCTTGAGCGAGGGGCCGTGCCTGCGGCACGAGCCTGGTCGGGGGGAGGAGTCGGGCCGTGGTTGCGGCGCGAGCGTGGTGCGGGTGCTGGAGGGTCGGGCCGTGCCTTCGGCGCGAGCCGCTTCGGGCCCTGGACGTAGGACGTGCGTTCGGCGCGAGGCCGGCCTCGGGTGGCGGGTGATCTCGGCGGCGCGTGAGGGCTGCGGCAGGATGGGGGGATGGACGGCGGGGCGGTGGAGCGGCTTCTCGAAGGGCTTCCGGGAGCGGAGGCGGGGTTCCCGTTCGGGGAGGGGATCCGGGTGTGGAAGGTCGCGGGGAAGGTGTTCGCGCTCGAGTCGGAGCGGTTCGGGCGGCCGGTCGTGAGCGTGAAGGCGCTGCCCGAGAACGTGGTGCACCTGGTCGCGGGGGTCGACGGGATCGAGCCCGGCTACCACCTGAACAAGAAGCACTGGGTTACGGTCGACGCCGGCGGGACCGTCGAGCCCGAGCTGGTGCTCGAGCTCATCGAGGAGTCGCACGCGATCGTGGTCGCGAACCTGCCGAAACGGCTCCGCCTCGCCCTCGACGGCACGGCGTCCGGATCGCTGAACGAGGACGTCTGACAGCGGCCGCGACGCGCAGGGCCCGGACGCGCAGACCCCCGAACCGGCCGAGCCCGGACGCGCTGCGCCCGAGGCCCCGACGGAGCAACGGACGCCTGACGGTGCCCGCCTGCGCAGCGCCTGGACGCGCGGGTGCCCAGGACCCGCGAGGGGGCTCCGACGCCTGACGGCGGCTGGACGCAGGACGCCCGGCGACGCACCACGTCCGGGGCGTGCGACGGCCCCGGATGCACGGAATCCCCCGCCGCAGCAGGGGATCCCGGAACGTCTCGCGCGCGGAGCGGCTACAGGCCGTAGGAGCGGAGGTACGCGGCGGTGTCGTGCCAGCCCTCGACGGCGAAGCACTCGACGCCCATCGCCTTGACGGGGTAGTCGTTGCCGTCCGGGTCGAGGCGGTCGCCGACGAAGATCATGTCGTCGAGAGGGATGCCCGTCAGCTCGGTGAGCTTGTTCATCCCGTACGCCTTGTCGATGCCCTTGCGGGTGATGTCGACCGACGTCGAGCCGCCGGAGCGGACCTCGAGGTCGGGGAGCACGGCCTGCACGGCCTCGCGGAGGGTGTTCTTCTTCTCGCCGTCCGGGTCCCAGGCCTGCTTGACCTCGACGGGCGCGGACTGGCCGAGGGCCGAGAAGGTGATCTGCGAGTCGCGGTCCTCGAGGATCGGGCCCCAGGTCTCGGACTCCCAGTAGCCGAGCTCCTTCGCCTTCTCCTCGACGGCGGCGAGCGCGCGCGACTTCTCGTCCTCGGTGAGGTTCTCGGCGTAGATCTGCGCCCAGTCGCCGTTCTCGTACCGGTAGTACTGCGTGCCGCAGGTGGGCATGAGGTGCAGCTTCGCGAGCACCTCGGGGTCGGCGCCCTCGAGGCGGTCGAGCACCTGCATCCGGAACTGGCCGATCTGGCCGCCCGAGATGATGCACACCTCGGTGGCCTGGAGCAGCTTCACGAAGAGGTCGGCCATCGCCGGGTCGACGGGGGACTTCGAGGCGGCGAGGGTGTCGTCGAGGTCGAAGGCCATCAGGCGGGGCAGGGTGCTCATGGAACTCGTTTCACGGTCTGCGGACGGGGCGGTAACGAGGATACGGGGCGCCGCCGGAACGCGCGCGCGGTCGGCGCGAGCGGGCTCCGAGCGCAGACTGGGGGCATGACCGCCGCCACAGCGCACGACGGAGGACGCCGCTCCCTCCCGCGCACTCTCGCCCGCATCCTCCTGGGCCTGCTGCTCGTCACGGCCGGCACGGCGCACCTGACGGTCGCGCGTCAGGCCTTCCAGGCGCAGGTCCCGCCGTGGCTGCCGGCCGACCCGGACCTGGTGGTCGTCGCGTCGGGCGTCGTCGAGATCGCGCTCGGGCTCGCGCTCGTCGTGCTCGTGCGGTGGCGCGTGATCGTGGGAGTCGTGGTGGCCGCGTTCTTCGTCGCGGTCTTCCCGGGGAACATCTCGCAGCTGGTGACGCGGACGCCGGCGTTCGGCCTCGAGACGGACGCGGCGCGCGCGGTGCGGCTCGTCTTCCAGCCCCTGCTGGTGATCTGGGCGCTCTGGTCGACCGGGGCGTTCTCGGCCTGGCGGGCCCGCCGGTCGCGACGCCGCGGCGACTGAGCCGCCGGTGCGCCACCCGATCATCCTGCGATCCTCCGGAACGACGAACGGCGGTCGGCGGGAGAACCCGCCGACCGCCGCCCGTGCCCTGCTCGGCTAGGCCGCGAGGCGGCGTCGCGCGACGACCAGCGCGAGACCCGACAGCAGCAGCACGAGGGCTCCGCCGATCAGGCCGGCCGCGTCGGCGCCGGTGTTCGCGAGCGAGCCCGGGCCGGAGCCTCCCGCGACGGGGGCCGCCGTGGTGGTGGGATGCGGCGACGGAGCGGTGGTGGGCTGCTCCGTCGGGGTGCCGGGCTCGGTCGGCGCCGGGGTGACCGGGACCTCGGCGGCGGGCTCCGTCGTCAGCGACCAGTTGGGGTCGTAGAAGTCGGCCTGGTCGATCACGCCGCGGGCGGTCGACCAGTCGATGAGGAGCTGGCGGATCTCGAGACGCTCGTCGTAGACGAGCGGTGCCTGCGCGACGGCCGGGTAGGCGCCTCCGCCACTCTGGCGGTAGTTGTTGACCGCCATCACGAAGCGCTCGTCGTCGGCGACCGGGGTGCCGTCGGCGTGGGCGAGACCGCGGATCCGCGAGCCGGCGGGCTGGGAGACGTCGATCACGTAGTCCAGGCCCGAGATCGCGTCGTAGTTGTAGTCCGGGATGCCGTCGGGGCGGTCCTCGGTCGTCGCGTTGGTGCCGGTCTCGGGGTCGAACACGGCGCCCTCGGCGGTCTGCACGAAGTAGCGGGCCGAGAACTCGAGGTAGTCGCGCACCTCGGCTCCGGTCAGCTCCACTCCGCGGAGGGTGTTCTCGTAGATGTACAGGCCCGCGATGTCGCGGATGCTGACCTGCCCCTTCGGGAAGACGGCGGTGCGCGAGAACGGCGACGCCTGCGAGATCACCGGCAGGTCCGCCCACTCGGTGCCCTCGAGCGCCGTCTCGACGGTCTCGGCCTGGACGGTGTTGATGAAGTCGATGATCGGGGTGTCCTCGTAGCGCGAGGTCGCGGCCGAGAGCTCCTCGACCGAGTCGGCGACGGGGGTGTTCACGTACTCGATCGTGGCGGCGTGCTGCTCGGCGAGGGCGTCGACCAGTGCGGGCGACTCCTCGGCGATGTCCTTCGCGTAGACGGGCTGCGTGACGGGTGCGTTCCCGGCCGACCAGTCGACCTCGAGGGCGCCCGCGGCGTCCGGCACCAGGTTCAGGGTGACCTCGGTGAGGCCCTGCGCCCAGAACTCGGGCTGGGTGACCAGCACCTGCTCGCCGGCGACGTTGGTGAACAGCGTCTGCGGCAGGTCCTTGTGGCTGTGGCCGGCGACGACCACGTCGATCCCGGGGACCTGCGTCGCGATGTTGTTGACGACGTCCTCGTTGAGGTCGGCGGCGTCGTACTCGGCGTCCGGCACCGTGCCCTGGCCGGTGTGCGCGAGGACGACGACCACGTCGGCCTGCTCCTGCACGATCGGGACCCACTGCTTCGCGGCGGCGACCATGTCCTGGAACTCGAGGACGCCGTCGACGTACTGCTTGTCCCAGACGCGGACGCCGGGGGTGACGAGGCCGAGGACGCCGACGGTGACCGTCTTCCCGTCGATCTCGCGCTCGATCAGCGTGTAGGGGTCGTGGTACGGCTTGCCGGTGGCGACGTCGACGACGTTCGCGCCCAGCAGCGGGGCGTTCAGGTCGCCCTCGTACGCGCTGAGCATGTCGAGCCCGTAGTTGTACTCGTGGTTGCCGACGACCTGCGCGTCGTAGCCGATGGTGTTGAACGCGGTGGCCATCGGGTGCGTCGTCTCGCCGGAGAGGACGCCTGCGGCGCCGTCGCCGAGGCCGTAGTAGTAGGTGAGCGGCGTGCCCTGGATCGCGTCGCCGTTGTCCATGACGAGCACGGACTCCTCGCCCTTCTCGGCGCGGAGGCGGTCGACCTCGGTCGCGACGCGGGTGAGGCCGAGCGCACCGTCGGCCGGGTACGGCGCGTTCGCGAAGTAGTCCCAGTCGTAGACGTGCCCGTGCGTGTCGGTCGTCGACACCAGGGTGAGCTCGACGCCGTCGTCGAGAGGGGCGGCCGAGGCGATCGGAGCGGCGGTGGCGGCTCCGAGTGCGACGACGGCGAGGAGGCTTGCGGCGCGGAGTCTGCGCATCGTGGTCCTGTTCGCGTGATGAGTGGAGTGTGAACGTCCTCGAATCTATGCGCCGAGTGTGAACTGCGCATGACGGGATCGAGAGCATTGCTCGGCGATGCGTCGGCGGGACCGACGCGGAGCCGGGGGGAGTCCGCGGGGCCGGCCCGCGGCGAAAGAGTCCGCCGGGTCGACCCCGAGCGCAGGAGCCGTCCTCCGGCCCCTCCGCTAGAATCGAGCGGCTGGTCGCGCGGAGGCGGCACGACTGCCGCGCCGCACCCGCCCACCCCCGCCCCTCCCGTCGAGAAGGACACGCCATGCCAGCAATCGTCATCACCGGCGCCCAGTGGGGCGACGAGGGCAAGGGACGCGCCACCGACCTCCTCGGCAGCCGCGTCGACTACGTCGTGAAGTTCAACGGGGGCAACAACGCCGGGCACACCGTCGTCGTGGGCGACGAGAAGTACGCCCTGCACCTTCTCCCCTCCGGCATCCTCACCCCGGGCGTCGTCCCGGTCATCGCGAACGGCGTCGTCGTCGACATCGAGGTGCTGTTCCACGAGCTCGAGGCGCTGAGCGCCCGCGGCGTCGACGTGTCGAAGCTGCTCGTCAGCGCCAACGCGCACGTCATCACCAGCTACCACCGCACCCTCGACAAGGTGACGGAGCGCTTCCTCGGCAAGCGCCAGATCGGCACCACCGGCCGCGGCATCGGCCCGGCGTACGCCGACAAGATCAACCGCGTCGGCATCCGCATCCAGGACCTCTTCGACGAGAACATCCTCCGTCAGAAGGTCGAGGGCGCCCTCGACCAGAAGAACCACCTGCTGGTGAAGGTCTACAACCGCCGCGCGATCCTGGTCGAGCAGGTGCTGGAGGACCTGCTGCAGTACACCGAGCGCCTGCGCCCGATGGTCGCCGACACGTCGCTGGTCCTCTCGCAGGCGCTCGACGCGGGCAAAACGGTGCTGTTCGAGGCCGGCCAGGCCACGATGCTCGACGTCGACCACGGCACCTACCCGTTCGTCACCTCCTCCAACGCGACCTCGGGTGGAGCGGCCACCGGGTCCGGAGTCGCGCCGAACCGCATCGACCGCGTCATCGCGGTCATCAAGGCGTACACGACCCGCGTCGGCGCCGGACCGTTCCCGACCGAGCTCTTCGACGAGTGGGGCGAGTACCTCCGCCGGCAGGGCTTCGAGTTCGGCACCACGACCGGCCGCCCGCGCCGCTGCGGCTGGTACGACGCCCCGATCGCCCGCTACTCGGCGCGGATCAACGGGGTCACCGACTTCGTCCTCACCAAGCTCGACGTGCTCTCGGGCCTCGAGACCATCCCCGTCTGCGTCGCCTACGACGTCGACGGCGTGCGCCACGACGAGGTCCCGGTCTCGCAGAGCGACTTCCACCACGCGAAGCCGATCTACGAGGAGTTCCCCGGCTGGCAGGAGGACATCTCCGGCTGCCGCGAGTTCTCGGACCTGCCGCAGACCGCGCAGGACTACGTGCGCGCGCTCGAGGCGATGAGCGGCGCCCGGTTCTCGGCGATCGGCGTCGGCCCGGAGCGCGAGCAGGTCGTCGTGCTGCACGACCTGCTCGACTAGAAGCGGCGAGGAGCCGGGTCGGGCAGCCCTCTCGGAGGCGGCCGACGTGTTCATAACCGAGGAAGAACGTCGGGGACCTCGCGGAGTGACGCGGATCCCGGGCCCTCTCGACGAATCCTTCCTCCGGTGTGGACACGACCGCCGCCGAGCGCGCCGGATAATCGGCGCATGCAGATCTACGCCGACCTCCCGGCCGTCCGCGCGCGGCAGATCCTGGCCGACGCCCTCGCTCTCGGCGTGGCCGTCGTGGCGATCGCCGCGGGGATCGCGGTCGGCTCGCTGATCGCCGGCCTGGCCGAGATCGGCCGTCGGCTCGAGAGCGCCGGCAGCGGCTTCGGCTCGACCATGAGCGACGCCGGGACCACCCTCGGCGGCATCCCCCTGCTCGGCGACGCCGTGCGCGCGCCGTTCGACGAGGCGAGCGGGGCCGGCTCCGTGCTCGCCGCCGCCGGACGCGACCAGCAGCAGCTCGCGAGCGCCCTGGCCGTGGTCGCCGGGCTCGCCGTCGGGGGCCTCCCGCTCCTGCTCCTGGCCGTGCTCTGGCTCCGGCCCCGGCTCCGCTTCGCCCGCCGGACCGCCGAGCTGCGCGCCCTCGGCTCGACCGGCGGCGGAACCGAGCTGCTGGCACTGCGCGCGCTCACCCAGGCGTCCCCCCGCGACATCCTCGCCGCGCACCCGGAGGCCGCCGCGGGCTGGCGGACCGGCGACCCTGCCGTCACCGCCGCGCTGGCGGCCCTCGCCCTCCGCCGGGCGGGACTCCGGCCCCGCTGACCCCGCAGGACCATCGCGGGTCCGCCGGAGGGATGATGCCGCGAGCCACTGCGGACGACGCCGGCGACACGGGTGCCTCCGTAGCGTCGAGGACATGCAGAACCAGACCTCCTCCGTCGTGGCGCGCGTCGAGGGCGTGCGCAAGCTCTACGGCAGCACGCCGCCCGTCGTCGCCCTCGACGACGTCACGCTCTCGATCGAGCGGGGCGAGTTCACCGCGGTGATGGGCCCCAGCGGATCCGGCAAGTCGACGCTCATGCACGTCCTCGCCGGCCTCGACACCGCCTCCTCCGGCCGCGTGTTCCTCGGGGACGCCGAGATCACCTCGATGAGCGACGCCGAGCTGACCGTGCTCCGCCGCCGCAGCGTCGGCTTCGTCTTCCAGGCCTTCAACCTCGTCCCCACGCTCGACGTGCGCGGCAACATCCGCCTCCCGTTCGAGCTCGACGGCCGCTCCGTGACCGGCGACGAGGAGCAGTGGATCGCCCGGCTGATCGAGTCCCTCGGGCTCCGCGAGCGCCTCACGCACCGGCCCCACGAGCTCTCGGGCGGGCAGCAGCAGCGCGTGGCGATCGCCCGTGCCCTCGCCACCCGGCCGCAGCTGATCTTCGCCGACGAGCCCACCGGCAACCTGGACTCGCGCACCGGTCGCGAGGTCCTCAGCCTGCTCCGGGCCTCCACCCGCGAGTACGGCCAGTCGATCGCCATGGTCACCCACGACCCGATCGCGGCGGCCTATGCCGACCGCATCGTCTTCCTCCGCGACGGGGCCGTCGTCGACGACCGCCGCGGGATGAGCGCCGAGGAGATCTCGCGCGCGATGCTCACGATGGAGGGCGCGGCATGAGCGGCGTGCGCACGGGCTCGAGCCAGGGCGGGGGCGCCATCGTCACCGTCGCCGCACTCGCCGCGGCGTTCGGCGCCGTGCTGGTGCAGGTCATCGCCGACATGGTCGCGGCCTTCGCGGCAGCGGGGATCGACGGCATCGGCCAGGTCGCCCTCATGCTCGGGATGGTCGGCGCCGTCTTCTTCGGCATCGCGGTGTTCGTGGGCGGGATCGTCACGGCCAACGCGGTCTCGACCGTCATCGCCGGGCGCACCCGCGAGATCGCCCTGCTGCGCCTGCTCGGCGCCTCCGGCCGGTCGCTGCGCAGCGGGATCGTCCGCACGGGCCTCCTGCAGGGGCTCCTCGGAGCGGCGATCGGCCTGGTCGCCGGCGTCGCTCTCGTGGCGCTCGCCGCGGAGCTCGCCATCCGGAGCGGCACCCTGCCCCGCTTCGACTACCCGCTCGTCTCGCCCGGCCTCGTGCTGCCGCTGATCGCCGTGGTCGCCTCGACGGTCATCGCCTCGTGGTCCGGATCGCGCCGCGTGCTCGCGGTCGCGCCGTCGCAGGCCGCCGGATCCTCCGCCGAGCCCCGCTACGAGGAGCTGCGAGGTCGCACCGCCCGCAACGTCACGGCGATCGTCTTCGTCGTGGTCGGCGCGCTGCTGCTCGCCGGCGGCGTGGTGTTCGGGCTGGCCAACCCCGGCGGCGTCCTGCTCGGGCTCGTCGGAGGCATGGCGTCCTTCACCGGCGTGATCCTCGGGGCGCCCGTCCTGCTCCCTCCGCTCACGGCCCTCGTGGGCCTCGCCTTCGGCCGGGGCCCCGTCGCCCGCCTGGCGTCCGCCAACGCCGTCCGCAATCCGGCGCGCAGCGCCCGCGCCGTCATCGGACTGGTCATCGGAGTGTCGCTGGTCACGATGTTCGCGGTCGCCGCCGCCACCTTCGGCACGATCATGGAGCGCTCGGGCGAGACGAACCCCGAGGTGATCGCGGCGTTCGAGCAGTTCATCCAGGTGAGCACCGCGGTGATGAGCGTCCTGCTCGGCTTCTCGGTCGTCCTGGCCGCCGTCGGCATGGTCAACACGCTGTCGCTCAGCGTGCTGCAGCGCCGGCGCGAGCTGGGCCTGCTCCGCGCGCTCGGCTTCACCGGCTCGCAGGTGCGGTCGATGGTGGTGCTCGAGGCTGCGCAGATGATCATCGCTGCCGCGGTGCTCGGCATCGTGCTCGGGATCGTCTACGGCTGGTGCGGCGCGATCTCGGTGTTCGGCTCGCTGCCGGGCATCGGACTGATCCCGCCGACCGTCCCGGTGCCGACCCTGGTGGCGGTGCTCGTGGTCGGTGTCGTGATCACGGTCGTCTCGGCCGTGCTGCCCGCCCGCCGCGCCACGAAGGTGTCGCCGGTCGCCGCTCTCGCCGTGGCCTGAGAGCCGGCGCCGCGGAGGACCCGCAGCCCGAGGATCGGCGCCCCCACCACGGAGGACCCGGTGGCCGAAGGGCCGGCGCCGCGCAGAACCCGCAGCCGGAGGGCCGGCGCCCTCACACCACCGAGAACCCCGCGGCGAGGGGCTCCCGCCCGCTCAGCGCGAGCAGGAGCTCCTCGCCGCGTCCCGCTCGAGCGGCCAGCCCGCCGGTCAGCGCGCAGCACGCCTCGACGGCCTCGCCGGGCAGCACGTGCGGGATCCCGGTGGCGCGCGAGAGGTCGAGCGTGTGCACGACCAGCTCGAGCAGCCGGGTCCGGAGGTACTCGTCCAGCTCGATCGCGTGGCCGCCCACGGCGACGAGGCGGCCGGGACGCTGAGCGGCGATCAGCTCGACCGCGCGGCCCGCCGCCTCCGCCAGCGCCCGAGCCGACCATCGAGGATGCTCTCGACTACTACGCCGCGCTGGCCGGGAACGTCGCCGACCCCGCGGCGGTGGCGCGGCGCGGGGTCGAGGCGG
>NZ_PSVU01000033.1:0-43301 GCF_002932515.1 Rathayibacter sp. AY1D5 | reverse complement strand
TCGGCCAGGCCTGGCTCATCACGACGCTGCTCGCGGCCGTCGTCACCGTCCTCTGCTTCGCCGTCCGCAACCAGACCGCGCTCGTCTTCGTCACGGGCCGGGAGGACGAGCCCGGTCTCGCCGCGCTCGCGCTGGGCCTGCTCGCGCTCGCGTCCTCCGTGCATCCGCTCTGGGCCCTCCCCGCCGTCGCCGTGGCGGTCGCCGCGGTGATCGCGTCCGTGCGGGCGCTGCGGTGGGCGGGCGAGCGGAGGAGCGCGGTGGCCGGGCTCGCCTGCGCGGCTCTCGCGCTGCTCGTCTGCTCCGTCACGGCACCCGCCTCCGTGCGGGCGGGCCTCGGCCTGCTGGCCTGGATCACCGCCCTGCGGCCCGGCTCGTGAGCGGGCGCGGCTCCGGTCCAGCCCGCCTCGCTACAGTGACGGCGGCCCGCGCCCGAGCGGGCCGGGAGGACGGCCACGATGGCTCAGACGGACGGTTGGATCTCGACGGCGATCTGGTGGCACGTCTACCCGCTCGGCTTCACGGGCGCCGAGGCGAGCGCCTCGGAGGGTCCGGGCCCGGACGACGAGCCGCAGCACCGCCTCCGCGCCCTGCTCCCCTGGCTCGACGACCTGCTGGCGCTGGGCTGCAACGGGCTGCTGCTGGGGCCGGTCTTCGCCTCCTCCACCCACGGCTACGACACGGTCGACCACTTCCGGGTCGATCCCCGCCTCGGCGACGAGGCAGACCTCGACGCGCTGATCGCCGCGTGCCGCGAGCGCGGGATCCGGGTGCTGCTCGACGGGGTCTTCAACCACGTGGGACGGGAGCACCCCTGGTGGCGTGCCGCGGTCGCGGCCGGCGAGGGCTCCCCCGAGGCGGCGCGCTTCTCCCGCAGCGAGCGGTCGCAGGAGGTCGACGGCCTCCGCGTCGACGTGTTCGAGGGGCACGACGCCCTGGTCGAGCTCGACAACGGGAACCCCGAGGTCGCGGAGCACGTGTCGTCCGTGCTCGCGCACTGGCTCGAGCGGGGCATCGACGGCTGGCGGCTCGACGCGGCGTACGCGGTCGCGCCGGCGGCCTGGCACGCGGCGATCGACCCGGTGCGGCAGCGCTTCCCCGACGCGTGGTTCGTCGGCGAGGTCATCCACGGCGACTACACCGGCTACGTGCGGGAGTCCGGGCTCGACTCGGTCACGCAGTACGAGCTCTGGAAGGCCGTCCGCAACTCCCTCGAGGAGGCGAACCTCTTCGAGCTGGCCTGGTCCCTGAAGCGCCACGACGACTTCGTCCGCGAGTTCCTGCCCCTGACCTTCGTCGGCAACCACGACGTGACCCGGATCGCCAGCGCCGTCAGCGACGAGCGCCACCACGGCCACGCCACGGCGATCCTCGGCTTCGTCGCCGGCGTGCCGAGCATCTACTCCGGCGACGAGCGGGGCCTGCGCGGCGTCAAGGAGGAGCGGATCGGCGGCGACGACGCGATCCGCCCGGAGTTCCCGGCCGATCCCGCCGAGTGGCCGGGCGGAGAGGCCTACCGCGCCCACCAGGAGGTCGTCGCGTTCCGCCGACGGAACCCGTGGCTGGTCGGCGCGAGCACCCGCACGGTCGACCTCTCCAACACCGCCGTGCTGCTCGTGGCGGAGGGCCCGGAGGGACGCACCGCGCGGCTCGCGCTGAACATCGGCGACCAGACGGCGACCATCGGCGGCGTCCAGGTCGCTCCCCACTCCTGGTCGCTGCACGACTGACCCGGCGCGCGGGCGGCCCGGCAGTGCGCGACGGAGCGTCGACCTTCAGGGGCCTGTCCTCTACGCTCGGGCGCATGCCGAGACCTGCACGAGGACCCTCCGACGGACGAGCCGACTCGATCGACGACGCCGGGATGCCGGCGTCCGGACTCGAGCAGGCGTTCGCCGCCCCGGTCGACCCGGAGAGCGACCCCGGACCGGGCGAGAGGAGCGGCCTCTCGAGCCGCATCGCCCAGGAACTACTCGAGGACGGCTTCGGCCTCGACGCGAGCGACGAGGAGCCCCCGCCCCGCGCCGTCGAGATCGACAATCCCGCCCGCGCGGTCGGTGACGATCCCGCCCACCCCGTGCACGGCTCGATGTCCGGCGAGTTCGAGCGCCGCTGAGCCCGGCCGCCGTCGATCGGTCGTCGTGAGCCCGGCGGCACCGCTCCGCCCGCCGGCCGCCGTCACCCCGCCGGTACCGCGCCGCCGGCCGCCGGAGCCGGGTCCGGGCCGCCCGCCTGCAGCTCGGCGAGGAACCCGGGCCGGAGCACGCGCGCCTCGATCGACGCGGCTCCCGAGGTCCAGCCGTCGCCGAGCGGACGCTCGGGCGTGAGCAGCACGTGGCCCGGCGTCCCGGCTCGGCCGAGGACGGCGGCGACCCGGCCCTCCGGATCGTAGAGGGCGTGGTCGACGAGCGGCCCGTAGACGGCGTGCACCGCGAAGTCCTCGCGGCTGCCGAGGAGGACGGGCAGCAGCTCCTCGCCCGGGCGCAGGCCGTGGGGCCACCAGCGGAAGCGCTCGACGAGCTCGTGGCAGGCGGCGCACGAGGGCGAGAAGAAGACGAGGTGCGTCGCCGGGCGGGACAGCTCCTCGAGCGTCAGGAGCTCGCCGGCCACCGTGACGAACGCGAGGTCGGCGGCCGAGAGGTCGCCCTCGGGCGCGCGCCCCGGCGCGGACTCCCTGTCGGCTGCGGACAGGCGGGCGGCCGCCCGGACGCGAGCGGCCGTCGACGCCGCACGGCGGTCGCGCACCAGCACGAGCGAGACCGCGGCGAGAGCGGCGGCGAGCCCGGACGCCGCCGCCGAGGCACCGCCGCCGCCGAGCAGCGCGGCCGGAGCGAGCCCGCCGAGCGCCCCGGCCACCGCGAGCGCGAGCAGCACCGCGTTCCTCGCGACGGTGCGTCCGGTCATCCGCGCCGAGCCCAGCCCGCCGAAGCACTCGCAGTCGACGTCCTCCGTCGCGCGGACGGCGCGGACGGCGACGACGAGGAACACGGCGTCGAGGAGCGCCACCGGCACGAGGGCGGCACGGTGCGCCGGAGCGGGCGCCAGCACCACCGCGGCGCCCAGCGCGATCTCGACGACGGGGAAGGCGGCCGCGAACCAGCCGCGGCGCCGGAGGAGGAGGGGGACCCCGAGCGCCTCGAGGCTCGCCCGGAACCGCTCCGCGCGGCCGAGCTTCAGGGCACCGCTGACGACGAGCACCGCGCCCGCGCACCACGCGGCGATCGCGAGAACCGCCTCCAGCATCCGTCGCCCTCCTCGCTCGGCATCGACCCGCGCGACGCTACCGGCGCGGACCGGCCTCCCGCGGCCGAGGCGGGGAACGGGGCGGAGACGGCGCGATCCGGCGCGTTCCGCCCTCCGGACGAGCCGTTGCCGGCGCATCCGGTGCCCCGATCCGCCCAGGCGCGGCGCCCCCGGGCTCCCTCCCGGTCCCGGACGGCCGCTCGGCCGTACACTGCGAGAGGATCGGAGGGGTCATGCGGGGACGGCGAGCGCGCGACGAGCGGCACGGCACGGCGGCGAGTCCGCCTGCGGCCGCCGCTCCCCCGGCTGCGGTCACGGCTCCGGCCCCCTCGGACTCGCCGGACGACGCCTCGGGCGACGTCTCGACCGGGATGCGGATCGCCGCCGCCTGGTCGTGGCGCTTCCTCGCCGTCGCCGGGCTCCTCTACCTCCTCGTGCGCCTCGTCTCGCTGCTGCCCGTGATCGTCGTGCCGGTGCTGATCGCGCTGCTGCTCACCGCGCTCCTCACCCCGCTGCGGAACCGGCTCGAGCGCCTGCGGCTCCCCCGCCCGCTCGCGGTCCTGGTCTCGATCGTCCTGATGCTCCTCCTGCTGACCGGCCTCGTCGGGCTGGTGATCGTGCAGTCGCGCTCCGGCTTCAGCGGAGTGGGGCAGCGTGCCCTCGACGCGGTCGACGGCGTCGAGGCGTGGCTGCGGAGCCCGCCGCTGTCGTTCTCGGACGTCCAGCTCTCGGACTGGGCGCAGCGCGCGGTCGACTGGGCCGACGCGCAGGCGTCGACGATCGCGTCCGGGGCCCTCGCCGTCGGCTCCCAGCTGGCCGAGGTCTTCGCAGGGACCCTCCTCACCCTGTTCTCGCTGATCTTCCTGCTCCTCGACGGCCGCCGGATCTGGCACTGGTTCCTCCGCCTCCTCCCCCGCCGCGCGCGCCCCGCGATGGAGCGCGGCGGCGCCGCCGGCTGGCGGACCCTCAGCCAGTTCGTGATCGCGCAGCTCGGCGTCGCCGGGATCAACGCCGTCGGCATCGGCATCGGCGCGCTCGCGCTGCAGCTGCCGCTCGTCGTGCCGATCGCGATCGTGGTGTTCCTCGGCTCGTTCGTCCCGATCCTCGGCGCGATCGTGACCGGTGCGCTCGCCGCGCTGGTCGCGCTGCTGTTCAGCGGGCCCGTCGCCGCGCTCGTGATGGTCGGCGTCGTGATCCTGGTGCACCTGCTCGAGGGGCACGTGCTGCAGCCGCTCATCCTCGGGACCGCCGTGAAGGTGCATCCGCTCGCCGTGGTGCTCGGGGTCGCGACCGGGCTCGAGGTGGCCGGGCTCGCCGGGGCGCTGTTCGCGGTGCCGACGATCGCGACGCTGAACGCGGCGGTCACCGCCATGCGGGCCCGCGCGCCCGGCGCGGAGTGAGCGCGTTCGATCCGGCCGGCCGACCCGGATCGACGGTTCTGCCCGCCCTCGCCTGCCCGGTCTGCGGCGGCGCGCTCGCCCCCGATGCGCTGCCCCGCCCCTCCTCGCTCCGCTGCCCCCTCGGGCACAGCGCCGACCTCGCGCGTCAGGGCTACGCCTCGCTGCTGCGCGGGAGGCACGCGACCTCGGGCGACACCGCGGCGATGGTGCAGGCCCGCGCCGACCTGCTCGGCTCCGGCCACTACCGGGTGATCCAGGACGCGGTCGCCGCGGCCGTCCCCGCCGACGCGCGGCTCGTGGTCGATCTCGGCTGCGGCACCGGGGCGTACCTCGCGGCCGTGCTCGAGGCGCATCCGGCGGCGGACGGGCTGGGCCTGGACCTCTCGGCCCCGGCCGCCCGCCGCGCCGCCCGCGCGCACCCCCGGGCGGCGATCGCGACCGCGGACCTCTGGCAGCCCCTCCCGCTGGCCGACGCCTCCGCCGACGCGCTGCTCACCGTCTTCGCGCCGCGGAACGCCCCGGAGATGCGGCGGGTGCTCCGTCCGGGCGGCGTCGCCGTCGTCGTCACTCCGCGCGAGAGGCACCTGCACGAGATCCGCGAGCGGTTCGGGATGCTCGGCATCGACGCCGGCAAGGCGGAGCGGCTCGACGAGCAGCTGGCGGGGTTCGCGCTCGAGGAGCGCACCGAGCTGGACACGACGGTGCTGATGAGCGTCGACGAGCTGCGCGCCGAGGTGCTGATGGGGCCGAGTGCCCACCACGTGGATCCCGAGGCGCTGGACGCGCGGCTCGCGGCGGTGGAGGGGACGACTGCAGTGACGGTCGCGGTCACCGTGTCGCGCTTCGTGCGCGCGGAGTAGCGGCGGGCGCGCCGTCGGCCCCGCGTCAGTACGTCTCGCGCAGGCGCTCCTGGTCGACCACCGCTTCGCGGTCCGCGAGGCGGCGCAGGCCCGCGAGGGGCTGGGCCATCCGGTGGTTGCCGCGGAGGACCGGCTCGGCCCGGTCGAGGAAGGCCCAGTACCCGGCGGTCACCGGGCAGGCGTTCTCGCCCAGGCGCACCTTCGGGTCGAAGCGGCAGCCGCCGCAGTAGTCGGACATCCGGTTGATGTAGGCGCCGCCCGAGGCGTACGGCTTCGTCGCGACGACGCCGCCGTCGGCGTGCTGGGACATCCCGATCACGTTCGCGGGCATCACCCACTCCGTGCCGTCGACGAAGACGTCCACGAACCAGTCGTTGAGCTCCGCCGGATCCCACCCCCGCTGCAGTCCCCAGTTGCCGAGCACCATCAGGCGCTGGATGTGGTGCGCCCAGCCGTGCCGGTGCACGTCGTCGAGAGTCTCGTGCAGGCAGTTCGCCTCGATGCCGCTCGGGTCGAGCGCGAGCAGCTCGGCGGGCAGCGGCGTGGAGGCGCCGAGCGCGCGGCTGCGGTTCCGGTACTCCGGCCCGAGGTGCCAGAACAGGTTCCAGACGTAGTCGCGCCAGCCGAGGATCTGGCGGATGAACCCCTCCGTCGCCGCGATCGGCGCGCCCCCGGCGGCGTACTCCGCCTCGGCCGCCTCGACGACCGTCCGCGGATCGAGCACGCCGAGGTTCATCGGGGCGCTGAGCAGCGAGTGCGCCATCGTCCAGTCGCCCGAGAGCATCGCGTCCTCGTAGGTCCCGAAGTCGCCCAGCCGCGACGACACGAAGTCGGCGAGCGCCGCCTCTGCCTCGGCGGGCGTCGCGGCGAAGCGGCGCGGACCGTCGGCGCCGACCAGGCGGACCGCCCCCTCGGCCTCCCAGCGCGCGAGGTCGGCGCGCACCTCCTCGTCGATGTCGTCCTCCTCCGGCCACCACGGGTCCGGCAGGCCGAGCCGGGAGGCGCCCTTGGGCGGAGGCTGGCGGTTGTCGTGGTCGTAGTTCCAGCGGCCGCCCTCGGGCTGGTCGCCGCGCATCAGCACGCCGGTGCGCTCGCGGCTCCACCGGTAGAAGTCCTCCAGCAGCAGGCGCTTGCCCGAGCGGGAGAGCGCCCACTCGCGGAAGTCCTCCTCGGCCGTGATGAAGCCGCGGCTGGGCAGGACGCTCATCCCGAGCCTGCGGGCGAGGCGGCGGCCGCCGCGGGTCGGCGGGTCGATCACCTCGAGGTCGTCGCGCCCGGCGAGGGCCTCGCCGAAGGTCTCGGAGCGGACGTACTCGGCGCGGTCCCCGAGCTCGCGGGCGCGGTGGCGGAGCGCCGACAGCAGCAGCTGCGCCTTGGCGCGGTGCATCGGGCGGCGCCCGAACGCCGATCGGGCCTCGACCAGCAGCATCGGACCGCCGTCGTCGAAGGCAGGGCCGAGCTGGCCGATGACGCTCCAGCGGGTGCGAGGGGGTCTGCTCATCCTCGGAGGCTAGGGCGGGCGGATCCGGCGCCGGTAGGAGTTGCGCGGCACGGATGTGCAGCCGCCACGTCTTGCACCCCCGCCCCCGATGCAGAAGTCTCGGAGCGAGCGCGGCGGATCCGACCGCGCACCGACGCGACGAAGCGAGGAGGCCGCCATGGCCCACCACGACCACGACAACGAGCACCACGAGGGTCACGAGCACCACGACCACCACGAGGGTCACGACGAGCACACCGCCGGCCACGGCCGTCATGTCGCCGAGGGCACGAGCACCGAGGACACCGAGGGCGGCGAGTACACCTCGACGGAGGGCGTCTCGCACACCGCCGGCGAGGCCGCGGGCAGCTACGTCGACACCTCGGTCAACGAGCAGAGCACCGCCGACAAGGGCAGCTACGTCGACACCAGCGCCGCGGGCACCTCCGCCGAGGGCGAGGGCGAGTACACCGACCGCGACGAGTGACCCGCGCCCGGGCGCCGCGCGTCCCGCCGGGACACCGCGCTCCGGCCGGTGTCCCGGCGGGGAGCCGGCGCCTCGGCGGGACGCGGTGGTCCGCCGGCCCTTCAGGCGGGCTTCAGCGGAGCCGCGGCTAGCCTGGGCTCGCGCGGGGCCCCGCGCGCCGAGCCCGGGGAGGCCGCCATCCGCATCCTGGTCGTCGACGACGAGATCAACCTGCTCCGCGCCCTCGAGACGGGCCTGGAGGCCGAGGGCTTCGCCGTGGACACCGCGACCACCGGCACCGACGCCCTCTGGTACGCGCAGGAGGCCGACTACGCCGCCATCGTCCTCGACCTGATGCTCCCGGACGTCAGCGGCTTCCGCGTCTGCGAGCGGCTGCGCGCCGCCGAGGACTGGACTCCGATCCTGATGCTCACCGCGAAGGACGGCGACCTCGACCAGGTCGAGGCCCTCGACACCGGCGCCGACGACTACCTCACCAAGCCGTTCTCGTTCCCGGTGCTCGTCGCGCGGCTGCGCGCCCTCATCCGCCGCGGAGCCGCCGAGCGGCCCACGGTGCGCGTCGTCGGCGATCTCGTGCTGGATCCGGCGTCCCGGAGCGTCGAGCGGGGCGGAGTCGCCGTGCCGCTGACCGCGCGCGAGTTCAGCGTCCTCGAGTACTTCGTCTCGCGGGCGGGCGAGGTCGTCTCCAAGCGCGACGTCCTCGGAGCCGTCTGGGACTTCGACTACGACGGCGACCCGAACATCGTCGAGGTCTACGTCCGCACCCTGCGCAACAAGATCGACCGGCCCTTCGGCCGCGACACCCTCCGCACCCGGCGCGGGGCGGGCTACACGCTGGTGGCCGGGTGAGCCGCCGGAGCCTGCGGACCCGCATCACCGCGGCCGCGACCGCCGTGGTGGCCGCCGCCGCGCTCCTCGGGAGCGTGCTCTTCGTCCTGGTCCTCTCCTCCGTGCTCGCCTCGAGCGCCGCCTCCGCCGCCGACGCCGAGGCGGAGCGGGTCGCTGCGCTGGTCGAGCAGGGCGGCCCGGAGGCCGTCCGCGGCTCGGAGGGACTGGTCCAGCTCGTGGTCGACGGGCGGGTCGCCGCCGCGGGCGAGGACGCGGAGGACCTCCCTCCGCTCGCGCTGGCCGAGAGCGACGACCCGGTCACGGTCGACGTGGACGACGAGGGGCCGGTGGTGGTCGCCGCCCGCGAGCTCGACGACGACTCCCTCGTCGTGGTCGGCGTGCCCGACGAGGGCCGCGAGGAGGCGGTGTCCACGACGATCGGGCTGCTCGCGGTCGCCGTCCCGCTGCTGATCGCGCTGGTGGCGGTGGTGTGCGCCGTCGTCGTCGGCCGGGCGCTGCGCCCCGTGGAGCGGATGCGCGATGAGGCCGAGGCGGTCACCTCCTCCGCCCTGGACCGCCGGATCGCCGCTCCCGGCTCCGGCGACGAGGTCGACCGGCTGGCGCACACCCTCAACCGGATGCTCGATCGGCTGCAGAGCGGGCAGGAGCGGCAGCGGCGCTTCGTCTCGGACGCCTCGCACGAGCTGCGCTCCCCCGTCGCGGCGCTGCGTCAGACCGCGGAGGTGGCGCTCGCGCACCCGGACCGGCTCGACTCCGCCCGGCTGGCGAGGACGGTCGCGGAGGAGTCGGTGCGGCTCGGCGGGCTGATCGAGGGCCTGCTGCTGCTCGCCCGGGCGGACGAGGCGCGCCTGGCCGTGGCGGCGGCTCCCGTGGACCTCGACGATCTCGCCCTCGGCGAGGTGCGGCGCCTGCGCGACTCCGGAGCCCGGGTCGACGCGAGCGGGATCTCACCCGTGCAGGCGGTGGCCGACGAGGCCCTGCTCTCGCGGGCGCTGCGGAACCTGGTCGACAACGCGGTGCGGCACCGCTCCTCGCAGCTGGCGCTCTCGACTCGGATCGACGGAGCGGAGGCGGTGCTCGCGGTGGACGACGACGGGCCGGGGATCCCGGCGGCGGAGCGCGAGCGGGTGCTCGAGCGCTTCGTTCGCCTCGACGAGGGCCGGGCGCGCGACGCCGGAGGCTCGGGCCTCGGCCTGGCGATCGTCGCCGGGATCGCCCGGGCCCACGGCGGACGGGTCGTCGTCGACGACTCGGCGCTGGGCGGCGCCCGGGTCGAGGTACGGGTGCCGCTCGTCCGCTGAGCGGGCGCTTCAGGCTCGCTTCAGCGCCCGACCGCGAGAGTGCTGGAGGCGTCGACGAGCGGCGCCGGGACGGAGCCATCGTGCAGAAGAAGACGAAGATCATCGCCGGGATCGCCGGAGCGGTCGTGCTGATCGGAGCCGGAACGGGCATCGCCTACGCCGCGACCGACGGCTTCGAGGGATCCGACTCCCTCATCGGCAGCGACCTGGACCGCGCGAGCGAGGCAGCGCTCGCCGAGATCGGCGGCGGGACCGTCACCTCGGCCGAGCGCGACGACGACGGCGCCACCGGCTACGAGCTGGACCTGACCGACCGCGCCGGCCTCGAGTACGAGGTGCGCCTCGACGACTCCTTCGCCGTCCTGTCCGTCGACCCCGACGACCGCGCCCTCCAGGCCGGCTCCGACAACGACGGCGTGCCTGCCGGCGACCCGACCGCGGCCGCCGTGGACCCGGACGACCTCACCGGCGACGACCTCGCCCGCGCGAGCGAGGCGGCGCTGGGCGCCGTCGGCTCCGGGACCGTCACCGAGGCCGAGCGCAGCGACGACGCCGGCCACGCCTTCAAGGTGGAGGTCACCCGCGAGGACGGCACGGACGTGGACGTCGAGCTCGACGCGGCGTTCGCCGTGCTCTCGACGCAGGAGTAGCGCTCTAGCGGCCGCCGGGGCCCTTCGCGGCCCCGGGCGCGGCACCGCTGCCCGCGGGGGCGCCGACGCCGGTCGCCGCACCGCGAGCGCCGGGGCCGTTGCCGTTGCCGCCCGCGTTGCCGTTGCCGTTGCCGTTGCCGTTGCCGTTGCCGGGAGCGTTCCCGCCGTTGCCGGGAGCGTTCCCGCTGTTCCCGGGTGCGTCGCCGCTGTTCCCCGGAGCGTCCCCGCTGTTCCCCGGAGCGTCCTCGCCGGGAGCGGCCGGGGTTTCCTCCGCGGGCTCCTCCGGCTCGGTCGGCGTCTCCTCCGGCTCCGACTCCTCGGGCGAGGGGGCGGGGTCGTCCTCGGTCTCGACGGGGGCCGGCGTGTCCTCCGGCTCCTCCTCGATCGGGGTCGTCTCCTCGGGAGCCGGTTCGGTCGTCTCGGCCGGTGCCGGCTCCGGGGCTCCCGCGATCAGGGCCTCGAGGTCGGCGCGGACGACGTCGGCCTGCGCCTGCACCGTCGCTGCGCGGTCGGAGCTGACCGAGCCCTCGGCGAGCGCGGCGTCGAGCGCCGACTGCAGCGAGGCGAGCTCGGTGAGAGCGCCCTGGTAGTCGTCGGCCGAGGCCTTCTCGGCGACGGCGACCACCGCGTCGTCGAGGGTCTGGGCGGTGCCCTCGTCGATGCCCTGCGGCGCGGAGGAGCATCCGCTCAGCAGCAGGACCGAGGCGAGCACGGCGCCGGCGGCGCGCAGTCGGAGGCCCCTCACGAGCGGATGCTCTCGCGCAGCTGACGGAGGTGGTCGCCCAGCTCGCCGTCCACCTGCGGCAGAGGCGACTGGGGACCGTCGATCAGGATGATCGCGAGCCCGACGGCGACCGCGACCAGCGCGAGCACCAGCACGATCAGCCACGGGCTCGGGCCGCGGCGCTGAGGACGGGCGGCCGCGGGGCGGAGCGGAGCCGTGCGCGGCGCCGGAGCGGTCTGCGGTGCCGGAGCGATCCGCGGTGCCGGAGCGATCCGCTCGGTCGCGGTGAAGCGCTGCGTCGGATCGAGCGCCTCCGCCCGCGTGATCGGCTCGGTCTCGGCCAGCGGCTCCGTCGACATCACCCGGGTGGCGGGGACGTCGGGGACGACGATGGCCGCCGGCGGGGAGTCGCGCCGCGGATCGATCAGGCGGCGTGCCGACTCCGCCACCTGGAGCGCGGCGGGACGCTCGCCGGGCTCGCGCCGCGTCATCGAGGTCAGGAGCGAGGTCCACCCGCTGCCGAGCGACTCCGAGACCTCGGGGTCGCGGAGCAGGCGGGCGAGCGTGACCTCGATCGCCGAGCCCGTGAACGGGCGGCGACCGGTCAGCGACTCCAGGAGCACCAGGCCGAGGGAGTAGATGTCGCTCGCCGACGTGACCGGGTCGCCGTGCGCCTGCTCGGGGCTGAGGTAGGCAGCGGTGCCGATGAGGGTGCCCGGCGCGGTGATCCGCGTCGCGTCGATGAGGGAGGCGATGCCGAAGTCGGCCAGCTTCGGGCGGAACTCGCGGCTGGTCAGCGGGCTCGGGACGAGCAGCACGTTCGACGGCTTCACGTCGCGGTGCACGACTCCGGCCGCGTGGACCGTGTGCAGGGCCTCGCCGAGGTCGCCCGCCATCGAGGCGACGTCGTTCGGCGCGACCGGGCCCTCGGCGAGCCGCTCGGACAGGCTCGGGCCCTCGGCGAGCTCCATCACCATGTAGGCCTGGCCGTTGGTGTCGTCGCCGCCGTCGTGCGCGTCGTAGAGCGTGACGAGGGCGGGGTGGTTGAGGGCCGCGAGCAGCCGGATCTCGGACGCCTTGCGCTGCAGGTCCTGTGCGTCGTCGATGCCGGGGGCGAACATCTTCAGCGCGACGGAGCGGCCGAGGACGCCGTCTCGCGCCCGGTAGACCGTGGCCATGCCGCCGCGGCCGATGAGCTCCTCGATCGTGTACCGGCCGTCGACCGTCGTCCCGACGATGCGGGTGTCGCCTGTCCGGTGGGATGCCACGGGTCCTCCTCGCGGTCGGCGGCGGGTGTGCCGCGCCCCCCGATGCGACCATCGACCCAGGGTAGTACGTCGACCCTGCACGCCGCCCTCCCCCGGCCGGGCTGTCAAGCGGGTGCCCCCGCGCGCGCCCCGACGTAGCGTCGGAGGTCCCGACGAAAGGCGACGACATGGACCAGGACCGCACGGAGCAGGACGACCAGGGCTCGACCATCGGCAAGCCGGACGGGGCGGCGCCCGCCACCTCCTCCGAGAGCGAGACCATCGAGAAGGACATCTCGGAGTCGCCCGGCAGCGAGCGCGAGACCGAGGCCAAGCAGGACTCGGATCCGGCGGAGAGCCGCACCGAGGTCTCCGGCTCGGCCGAGGTGAAGGCCGTGCCCGGCACGGGCGGCCCGGACGACGTGGGCGACGTCGAGGTCGACCCCGACGAGGTCTCGCTGAACGGCAAGCCGTTCCCGGGTCACGCCGGCACGAAGTAGGACGCACGGGAGGGGCGGGGCCGCGGCTCCGCCCCTCCCGTGCTCTCCGGTCCACGCACCACCGGTCGTCCGCCCTCGCCCCGAGGTTCCGCGGACCGCGCGGAGCGTCCCGCGCGTGTCGGGCGAGCGGCGTCAGGCGACCGGCGTCAGCAGGCCCGGGTCGCGGCGGTCGACCGTGCGGGAGTTGTTCACGCGGCGGTCGACCGGGTGGGCCGTGACGGTCGAGGCCATCGCGACGGACGCCCGGTCGAGGGTGGCGAGCATCTCCTCGGCGGAGGCGAGCGGAGCCGGGTCGAGCCAGGCGTCGCGCACGTCGAGCGTGAGGAACACGGGCATCCGGTCGTGCACCTCGCCGGAGGCGTCGCGCGCCTCGCGGGTGATGATCGTGAAGGAGACGCGCCAGTCGTCGCCCTCCTTGCGGGCCGTGTAGAGGCCGGCCGCGGCGAGGATCGGCTCCTCGCCCTGCAGGAACCACGGCTGCTTGCCGTCGGCGCGGGTCTCCCACTCGTAGTACCCGCGCATCGGCACGATCGCGCGCTGCTTGGCGAACGCACCGCGGAACAGGCCGTTCGTCGCGACCGACTCGAGGCGCGCGTTGATCGGCGAGGGCCCCCTGCCCTTCGACCAGGACGGGGTGAAGCCCCAGGACGCGAACTCCAGCTCGCGCTCCCGCTCGCCGTCGTGGAGCCGCTCGCGCACGATCGGCGCGACGTCGGTGGGAGCGACGCTGTAGTCGGGCGCCCAGTCCTCGGCGCGCCCGCCCGCGGCGACGAACTCGCGGATCAGCTCATCGGTCTCGGAGTCCATCGCGAAGCGGCCGCACATGCGGGACAGGCTACGCCGCACCTCCGACGCCGCGCGAGGCGCGCGGTGCGACCACCCGGGACTTCGCGGACCAGAAGCGCATCAGCGCGCCGGCGAGGATCGAGCCCAGCGCACCTGCGGCGAGGTCGCCGAGCGTGTCCTCGTAGCCGACGAAGATCGAGGAGTCGATGAAGCGGTGCCCCGCCCACTCGCCCCACTCCCACAGGACGCCCGCCGTCGTCCCGAAGCAGGCGCAGAGCACGACCGCCGGGAGCAGCGGCCCGCGATCGCCCGCGACGGCCGGCACGACTCCGGCCCGCGCGGCGACGATGTAGGCCACCGCGGCGATCAGCCCGTTGAGCACGCAGTGCACGACCAGGTCCCACTGCGGCCAGGCCTCGTAGAGGCCGAGGACGCTGCTCCAGGACGCCACGAGCAGCGCGAGCCCGAAGAGGGCGTCGAGCGCCGGACGGATGCCGAGGAAGCGCGGCAGCACCAGCCCGATCGCCGCGAGCGCGAGCACCGCCACGTCGACCAGGTCCCAGCCGATCGCGGCCGCCACGATGCTCGCCGCCCCGATCGCGCGGATGCCGTCGGCCGTCCACTCCCCGCGGGTGCGCGGGGGCTCGAGGAAGGTCTCGACGAGGGCGGAGCCGCTCACGGGCTCGTGAAGCGCAGCACGGCCTGGACCGGCTCGTGGTCGGAGGGCGCCGCTCCCCCGTAGCGGACGGCGTTGATCCCGGCGGAGACCACCTCGAACGCGCCCTCGCTGACGAGCAGCCAGTCGATCCGCTTGCCCGGCGCCGGCGCGCGGTAGTTCGAGAAGGTGCTCCACGAGTGGGTGAGGTGCTTCTCCGCCGTCTCCCACGCGTCCGCGAGGCGGCCCTCCTCGAGGATCGTCCGGTAGGGGACGGTGTCGACGTCGGTGTTGGTGTCGCCCATCACGATCGCGGGGCGTCCGAGCTCGAGGACGCGGCGGGCGATCAGCTCGGCGGAGCGCTGGCGCGAGCGCCGCGAGATGTGGTCGAAGTGGGTCGAGATCACGGTGAGCTCGCGGCTGGTCGCGTGATCGGTCAGCTCCGCGATCACCGCGGTGCGCGGGATGCGGTTGCCCCAGCTGCGCGAGCCGGCGACGTCCGGGGTGTCCGAGAGGGCGATCTGGGTCCAGTGCCGGACGGCGTAGCGGCTGCGGTCGACGAAGAGCATCACGCGCTCGCCGCCGCGGTCCGCGTCCCGGCCGAAGCCCATCGCCTCGAAGGAGGAGCCCAGCGCCTCGTGCACGGCGGCCGACTGGTCCGGCAGCGCCTCCTGCACGGCGAGGATCGAGGGGCGCTCCTGCTCCAGCACCCGCTGGACGAGCGGGCGGCGCCGGTCCCACTGGTCGACGGCGCGGGAGGTGAGGCGCGGCATCCGCCGGCGGATGTTGTAGGTCATCACGTGCAGATCGGGCGCCTCGGTCGGGCCGATCAGAGGCGTCGCGTCGGTCATCACTCCACCCTACGGGGGCGGATCGAGGTGCCACGGAGGCTTGCGGTGACCGCTCCCGGCCGCTCTACTTCGGACATGCCCCTCTCCCAGGACCTCACCGCCCTCGCCGACGAGCGCTTCGTCTCGCTCACCACGTTCCGGAAGTCCGGGGACGCCGTCTCGACCCCGGTCTGGATCGCCCGCGACGGCCACGAGCTGATCGTCACCACTCCCCGCCGCAGCGGCAAGGTGAAGCGCCTCCGCAACGACGCGCGGGTGACCCTCGTCCCCTGCGACCGCCGCGGCCGCGTCTCCGACTACGCGGCGCCGGTCGAGGCCGCCGCGGAGATCGACGCCGACCCCGGCGAGGTCGAGCGCCTGGGCCGCGTGTTCCTGGCGAAGTACCGGCTCGAGTACCGCGTGTTCCTCCTGATCGAGGGCCTGGTCACCCGCGCCGACCGCACCCGCGTGATGCTCCGCGTCTCCGACCGCTGACCCGCACCGCCCTACACCCCCGGAGGCTCCCGCCGGAAGGCCTGGGGGCCGCCGGACCCGGGGTCTACCGTGGGGCGATCGCCGGTGCCCCTGCGCGCTTCCCGCGTGCGCTCCGGCGGCAGTCAGAAGGAGCACGCAATGAGCATCGGAGCAGGGATCTTCCTCCTCGTCGTCGGCGCGGTCCTCGCCTTCGCGGTGGACGTGCAGGTGTCCGGGATCGACCTGAAGCTGGTCGGCTACATCCTCATGGCGGCCGGAGCGGTCGGCCTGATCCTCGGGCTGGTCCTGCTGACGCGCCGCCGCCAGGCCGTCTCGACCACGCGCTCGGCCGTCGACCCGGCCAGCGGCGAGCAGGTCACCCGCCGCTCGAGCGAGAGCGACGGCCCGCTGATCTGATCGGCGGAACGACGAAGGGCGGGACCTCGCGGTCCCGCCCTTCGTCGTTCACGGCCCTACTCGGCGGGCTCGTCCGGCTCGCCGCCGGAGACGGTGTCGGTGTCGCCGCCACCGGAGGAGGTGTCCGTCCCGGTGCCGTCGGGGAGGTCCTCGGTCTTCTCGGTGTCCTCACCCGTGGTGCGGTCGGTGCTCATGGCGCTCTCCCTTCGCGTCGGCGACCTGCCGACCCTCCCACTCTGCTCCGCCCGCGCCTCGCGGGGCAGGGGGTAGCGGAGGCGGAGGCCGGCGTGGAAGGCGCCTACTCCTCGACGACGATGGTGGTGATGACAGGGTTCCGGCGGTGGCGGCGGGTCAGCCAGCGGCCGAGGGTGCGCGTGATCAGCGCCTCCATGGCCTCGAGCTCGACCGGCTTGCCCGCGGCCTGCAGGACGGCGTCGTCGATCGCCTTGCTCGCGTTGGCCTTCCAGCCCGGCTCCTCGACGAAGCCGCGGGTGAAGAACTCGACCGGCTCGCCGAGCGTGCCGCGGTCGAGGTCGGCGATGGCGAGGACCGTGATGGCCCCCTCCTCGGCGAGGACGATGCGGTCGTTCATCGCGTCCTCGGTGGCGACGCCCATCGTGGTGCCGTCGACCAGGATCTGGTCGGCCGGGATGCGCCCGCTGATGCGCGAGCGGCCCTTCACCAGGTCGATCGAGACGCCGTCCTCGATGACGAAGACGTCCTTCTCGTCGATCCCGGTGCGGGTCGCGATCGCCGCGTTCGCGGTGAGGTGGCGCCACTCGCCGTGCACGGGGAGCACCGCGGTGGGGCGCAGGATGTTGTAGCAGTAGGCGAGCTCGCCCGCGCTGGCGTGGCCCGAGACATGCACCTTGGCGTTGCCCTTGTGCACGACCGTGGCGCCCCAGCGGGTGAAGGCGTTGATGATCCGGTAGATCGCGTTCTCGTTGCCGGGGATCAGCGAGCTGGCCAGCAGCACGGTGTCGCCGGGGCCGATGTCGATGATGTGGTCCTTGTTGGCCATGCGCGAGAGCGCCGCCATCGGCTCGCCCTGCGAACCGGTGCAGATCATCACGATCTCGGTCGCGGGGAGCTTCTCGAGCACCTTCATGTCGACGACGAGGCCGGCCGGGATCTTGAGGTAGCCCAGGTCGGCGGCGATGCCCATGTTGCGGACCATCGAGCGGCCGACGAAGGCGACCTTGCGGCCGTGGCGCTGCGCGGCGTCGAGGACCTGCTGGATGCGGTGCACGTGGCTCGCGAAGCTGGACACGACGATGCGGCGCGGCGCGGTGCGGAACACCTGGTCGATCGCGGGGGCGAGGTCGCCCTCCGAGATCGCGAAGCCGGGGACGTCGGCGTTCGTGGAGTCGACCAGGAACAGGTCGACTCCCTCGTCGCCGAGGCGCGCGAAGCCGGGGAGGTCGGTGGTGCGCCCGTCGAGCGGGAACTGGTCCATCTTGAAGTCGCCCGTGTGCAGCACGAGGCCGGCCTCGGTGCGGATCGCGACGGCGAGCCCGTCCGGGATGGAGTGGTTCACGGCGAGGAACTCGAGGTCGAAGACGCCGGCGTCGATCCGGTCGCCCTCCTTCACCGGACGCGTGCGCGGGGTGATGCGGTGCTCCTGCAGCTTCGCGCTGATCAGCGCGAGGGTGAAGGTCGAGGCGATGATCGGGATGTCGCCGCGCTCCTTGAGGAGGTACGGCACGCCGCCGATGTGGTCCTCGTGGCCGTGGGTGAGGACGATGGCCTCGATGTCCTTCAGGCGCGAGCGGATCGCGGCGAAGTCGGGGAGGATCACGTCGATGCCGGGCTGGTTCTCCTCGGGGAAGAGGACGCCGCAGTCGACGATGAGCAGCTTGCCCTTGTGCTCGAAGACGGTCATGTTGCGGCCGATCTCGCCGAGGCCGCCGAGCGGAGTGATCCGCATGGCGCCCTTCTCGAGGGGCTTGGGCTTGGGGAGCTCGAGGTGGTGGCGGGCGGGCTTGGCGGTTCTGGCGTTTCTCATGCGGTTCTTCCGGGAGGGAGTGGCTGGACGCGGGCGCGCGGCGCAGGGTCCGACCGCGCGCCCGGTCGGGCCGCGGTGATGTGTCGCTCCGGCGCTGTGAGCGCTGTCGGGAGCGGGTGGAGGTGTGCGGGACGGGGCCGGGCGGGGCCGCTCTCAGCGGGCGGTGCCGTCCGTGCGGCGCGCTTTCGCGCACCGACCGTCCCGTACATCCTGCCAGCGTTCCCTGGGTCGCGGGTCCAGGAGGCGGGATCCGGGCCTCGCAGGCGCTCAGGCGCGCGCGTCCTCCGGGGTCTCGGCGGCCTCCTCCGCCGCGCGGAGCACGCGCAGGGTGTTGCGTCCGGCGAGGTCGAGCAGCTCCGCGTCGCTCCAGCCGCGGTCGGCCAGCTCGGCCAGCAGGCGCGGGTAGCCCGAGACGTCGCCGAGCCCCTCGGGCAGGTCGGCGACGCCGTCGAAGTCGCTGCCGAGGCCGACGTGCCGGGACCCGACGGCCTCGCGGGCGGCGTCGACGTGGTCGGCGACCTGCGCGACGGTGACGAGCGGCGCCGGATGCGCGCGGCGCCACTGCTCGAAGGCGGCGAGCGCGGCGGGGTCGGCCACCGGGAACGCGGCCCGGTTCGCCCGCGCGGCGTCCTCGGGCGCCTCGGCGGGGCGGGGGGCGCGGGGCCAGGGCATCGACGTGGTGAGCCCGAGCGCGGCGCGGGCGGCGTCGGCCTCGGCCGACCAGTCGGCGAAGGCGCGCGAGACGAACTGCGCGACGAAGGCGATCTGCAGCACTCCTCCGTTCGCGGCGAGCGCCGCGAGGGCCCGGGCGGAGACGTTGCGCGGATGCGCGGCGACGTCCGCGACTCCGGAGTGGGAGTAGAGGACGGGAGCGGAGGTGGCGGCGAGCGCGGCGAGCTGGGTGCGCTCGGAGGTGTGCGAGAGGTCGACGACGACGCCGAGCCGGTTCAGCTCGTGGACGACGGCCACCCCGTCCGCCGTGAGCCCGCCCTCGACCGGGGTGCCGGTGGCGGCCTCCGCCCAGTCGAGGGAGCTGTTGTGCGTGAGCGTCATCGTCCGCACGCCCAGCCGGGCGAGCATCCGGAGCACGCCGAGGGAGGAGGCGACGGAGTGGCCGCCCTCGATCCCGAGGAAGGAGGCGATCCGGCCGGAGGCGACCGCCTGCTCCGCCTCCCGCACCGTGGTCACGATGCGCAGGTCGCGCGGGTGGGCGGCGGCGAACCGGTACGCGGCGTCGATCTGCTCCAGCGTCGCGGCCACCGCGTCGCCCTCGCTCTGCAGCGCCGAGACGAAGACCGACCAGACCTGCGCCGAGACGCCTCCCGCGCGCAGCCGCGGCAGGTCGGTGTGGAACTCCGGGCGGGGCCGGTCGAAGCCCTCGACGCGGTACCCCTCGTAGCGCCGCAGCCCGCAGAGCAGGTCGTTGTGCGTGTCGAGCAGCACCTCGCCCTCGAGGAGCCGGCGGAGGCGCTCGGCGCTCACGCGTCGTCGTCGGTGGGGATCGGCCCGACGCCGCGCCAGCGGGAGAACACCAGGGTCGTGTAGGTGTCGGCGACCACCGGATCGGAGGTGACGCAGTCGAGGACGAAGTCGCTCAGCTCGTCGGGGCTCGCGGCGACCACCTCGATCAGGTAGTCGTCCTCGCCCGCGACCAGCCACAGGTTCACCACCTGGGGCAGCTTCGACATCGCCTCGGCGAAGCGGGCGTTCTCGGCCCGCGAGTGCTCGCGCAGCTGGACGCGGAGGATCGCGCGGATGCCCTTGCCGAGCAGGCGCGCGTCGACCTCGGCGTGGAAGCCCGAGATGACTCCGCTCTCGATCAGCGCCCGCACCCGGGCCAGCGAGGAGGAGGGCGCGAGGCCGATCCGGTCGGCCAGCTCCTTGTTCGGGATGCGCCCGTCCTGCACCAGGACGTTGATGATCGCGCGGTCGACCTCGTCGAGCCGGACCGGCCTAATTATGTTCGGCAAGGGAGACACCTTTCGCGGGCGTGAGCCGCTTCTGTGCGGCCAGAGTGGGAATCGCTGTACAGGATACAGAACGTTTGCCTCGACGGGCATCGACGTGCAGACTTTCTGCGATATCACCGAACGCATGCGCCAGTCCCCTCGATGACGCCGCACCCTCCCGACTCCCCCGAGTCTCCCGATGCACCACACACGAAGGGGTACCTCCTCCCATGAAACGGCTCCCGAAGCTCCTGATGGCGGCGGTCGCGATGACCGCGGCCGTCGGCCTGCTGTCCGCCTGCGGCACCGACTCGACGTCGTCGAGTCAGGCCGGCACGTCCTCCCACGTCCTCACCGTCGGCAAGCTGCTCCCCCTGCAGGCCGTCGATCCGCACAAGGTGAACGACGGCATGTCGAACGAGGTGCTCACCGCCGTCTTCGACGGCCTCTACACGCTCGACGCCGACGGCCAGATCGACCCGCTGATGGCCGAGAGCGTCGAGAAGTCCGACGACGGCCTGACCTACACCTTCACGATCCGCGACGCGTCGTGGAGCAACGGGACGCCGGTCACCGCGCAGGACTTCGAGTACTCGTGGAAGCGCCTGGTGAACCCGGCCACCGCGGCCCCGAACAGCAACGAGGCGGTCGCCGCCGGCATCAGGAACGCGAACGAGATCGTCAACGAGGGGATGGACTACACCCAGCTCGGCGTCACGGCGCTCGACGACAAGACCCTGCAGGTGCAGCTCGCCGCGGACGTGCCCTACTTCCAGGCGCTGCTGGTGCGGCCGGCGTTCCTCCCGGTGAACCAGGCCTACCTGGAGAGCGTGGGCGACACCTACGGCCAGACCCCCGAGACGACGATCTACAACGGGCCCTTCGTCTGGGACTCCTGGGACTTCGCGAACAACTTCTCGGTCGCCAGGAACGCCGACTACTGGAACGCCTCCGGCATCGACCTGGATGCGATCAAGTGGCAGGTGGTGAAGGACTCGCAGACCGCGGCGCTCCTCCAGGAGAGCGGCGACCTCGACTTCACCGAGATCTCCGGAAGCCTGATCGACCGCTACACCGACTCCCCCGAGCTGACCACGGCGCTCGAGGTGCACATGTGGTACTTCTACCCCAACCTCCAGAACCCGGCGCTCGCGAACGAGGACATCCGCACCGCGCTGGCCACCTCCTTCGACAAGGAGGCGCTCGCCGACGAGGTGCTGAAGAACGGCGCCCAGCCCGCCGACTACTTCGTCGGGCAGAACCTGGCGGTCGGACCCGACGGGAAGCAGTTCCGCGACACGGGCGGCAGCTACCTCGCCTACGACCTCGACGCGGCGCAGGCCGCCTGGACGAAGGGCCTCGCCGCCCTGGGCACCGACTCGGTGAGCCTCAAGCTCTCGTACTGGGACGACGAGGCCTCGATCGCGCAGGCCGAGTACGTCGCCTCGCAGTGGGAGGCGAACCTGCCAGGTCTGAGCATCGAGCTCACCAGCCAGCCCAAGGCGACGGCGAACGAGCAGGCCACGGCCGGCGACTTCGACCTCTACCTCTTCCGCTGGGGCCCCGACTACAAGGATCCGATGGCGTTCCTGGAGCTGCTGTCCTCCACCTCCGCCCGCGACTTCGGCGGCTATGCGAACCCGGAGTACGACTCGATCATCGCCGCGGCCCGCACCGCCGACATGCTCTCCCAGCCGGAGGCGCGCTGGCAGAGCCTGCACGACGCGGAGGACATCCTGATGGGCGACGTGGCGGTGATCCCGACCGTGCAGAACGGCATCGCGATGCTGATCAACCCCGCCGTGCAGGGCATGGAGGTCCGCAACGTGAGCCTGACCTGGAACTACCGCCTCGTCACGAAGGACGACTGATGCGCACCACCCCCCGAGAGGAGACGGCACGATGACCGCGACGAGGACCCTGCGCGAGCTGATGGAGTCCGGGAGCGTCCTGGCCCCCTGCGTCTTCGACTGCTCCTCCGCCCGAGCGGTCGAGCTGGCCGGCTTCGAGGCGATGCTGCTGAGCGGATCGGAGGTGTCGATGTCGATGAAGGGCATCCCCGACCTCGGACTGCTCTCGCTGGAGGAGCTCCTCTGGGCGGTGGAGCGGATCGTCGACATGTCGCCGCTGCCGCTCGCGGTCGACATCGAGGACGGCTTCGGCGCCAGTCCCCTGCAGGTCTACGAGACCTGCAGGCGGGTGGCCAAGGCCGGCGCGATGGCGGTGCTGATGGAGGACGAGTTCGAGCCCGGCTACGCCCGGGACGTCTCGGCCGACAACATGATCCCCCGCGAGGAGTACTACGCGAAGGTGCGGGCCGCCGTCCGCGCCGTCGAGGGCACCGACTGCATGGTGATCGCGCGCAGCAACTACGGCAGCGCGAATCTGGAGGAGGGCATCCAGCGGATGATCGACTGCGTCGCCCTCGGAGCGCACGCGACGGTCGTGGTCAACGTCACGACCCTCGCGGACGCCGCCGAGGTGGCCCGCCGGGTGCCGGGGCTGAAGATGTTCGCCGACATCAACGCCAAGCGCGGCCTCGAGCAGATGTCGTTCGCGCAGCTGGCGGAGCTGGGCTTCCAGCTGGTCACGATGCACTTCACGATGAAGGCGTCCATGGCCGGGATGATCGAGGCCGGCCGGGCGAACCTCGCCGAGATGGGCAACACCTACTCGAACGAGCTGATGCCGGAGGAGTACCCGGGCCACAGCGGCATGGCGTTCTTCGCCGCGCAGGAGCTGCTCGACCTCGAGTCGGAGTTCTCGGGCCGAGTCCAGTCGTTCAACGACCCTCGGACCGTGCACGCGGCCCCGGCCGGCTGAGCGCGACCGCACCTCTGCAGGGCCGTCCGCCCGCGCCTCGAGCGCGGCGGGCGGCCCTTCGTCGTGCGCGGGGCGCGAGGGGCGCGGCGCCGAACATCGTTCGGCCGAGAGCCCTCACTGCCGCACGCAGCCGAATCCGCTTCGGCAGCAGCGTCGCATCGGCGCTTCTGTTCGGCTGACTTGCCACTCAATCGCGTTCTATGCAGACTTGAGCCACTACCACCGAACGACCGAGGCTCCGAAGCCGGATCAACGAAAGAGACTCACTCCCATGACTGAACTGGCACAGACGAGCGGAACCGCTACGATCGGCTCCTCTCAGCCCGACTTCGTCGAGATCGACGGCTTCACGCTCACGATCGAGGACATCGCGCTCGTCGCCCGCGGGCTCTCGGACGGCACGTTCCCCGAGGTCGTCCTCAGCGACGAGGCCCGCCGGGTCACGAACGAGGCCCGCGCCTACGTCGACGAGCACTTCCTCGCCCCCGACGCCCCCGCCATCTACGGCATCAACACCGGGCTCGGCCGGCTGATGGACGTCCGCGTCCCCGCCGAGGACCAGGCCCGCTTCCAGCGCCTGGTCATCAACTCCCACTCCGCCGGAGTCGGCGAGCCGCTCCCCCTCGACGAGACCCGCGCGCTGCTGCTGCTGCGCACCAACGCGATCGCCAAGGGCATGTCGGGCGTGCGGATCGAGTGCATCGACCGCCTGATCGCGATGCTCAACGCCGACGTCCTCCCGGTCATCCCGGGCCAGGGCTCGGTCGGCGCCTCGGGCGACCTCGCCCCCCTCGCGCACATGGTCAGCGTGATGGTCGGCCACGAGAAGGCCGAGGCCTACCACCGCGGCGTGCGGATGCCCGCCGTCGAGGCCCTCACTGCGGCCGGACTCGCCACCGAGTTCGAGCTCAAGCCCAAGGACGTCCTCGCCCTGATCAACGGCTCCACCATCTCGCTCGCCACCGCCTGCCTCGCCCTGCACGACGCGTGGAGCCTCACCCGCCAGGCGGACGTGGCCCTCTCGCTCTCGCTCGAGGCGATCCGCGGCGAGCTCGACGCGTTCGACGAGCGCATCCACCTCGCCCGCAACGCCCCCGGCCAGGTCGACGTGGCCGCGAACGTCCGCGCCCTCACCGCGGGCAGCGAGCGCACCGTCGAGGAGGCGCGCCGCCTCCGCCTCCCGGACGAGCAGCGCGTCGGCGGCGTCTACAAGCCGCGCGTGCAGGACGCCTACTCGCTGCGCTGCGCGCCGCAGGTGCACGGCACGACCCGCGAGTCGCTCCTGTTCGCGCAGACGCTGCTGGTGCGCGAGGCCAACGCCGCGACCGACAACCCGCTGGTGCTCCCGGACGGCGAGGGCGGCTACGACGTCCTCTCCGGCGGCAACTTCCACGGCGAGCCGATCGGCGTCGCGGCCGACCTCATCGCGATCGCGGTCGCCGAGATCGGCGCCATCTCGGAGCGCCGCTCGTTCCGCCTCACCGACCCCAACCTCAGCTACGGCCTGCCGCTCAACCTCGTCGGCGGCCAGCTCGGCCTCAACACGGGCTTCTCGATCGTGCACTGCGCGGCGGCCGCCATCGCCTCCGAGAACAAGGTGCTGTGCTTCCCCTCCGTCGTCGACTCGATCCCGACGAAGGCGAACCAGGAGGACCACGTCTCGATGTGCACCTTCTCCTCGCGGAAGGCGCGCAGCATCATCCACAACACGCAGGTGATCCTCGGAGTCGAGTTCATCCTCGCCACCCAGGGCATCGACCTCGCGTCGCCGCACCTGGAGGACCGGGCGCTCGGCGAGGGCAGCACGGCCGCCTACGAGGCGGTCCGCTCGATCGTGCCGATGACCCGCGAGGACATCTACCAGTCGGAGCAGATGATCAACGCGCAGGCGATGGTCGTGCTCGGCACCGTCCTCACCGCCGTCGAGGCGCGCATCGGAGCCGTGCGGTGACCGCGGGCGGGACGGTCGTCCACGGCCGCGTCGTCACGCCGGGCGCCGTGATCGAGGACGGGGCGGTGGTCGTCGAGGACGGCCGCATCGCCGCCGTGCTCGGCGGACGCGAAGCGGCGCGCGCCCTCACGGAGGCCTCGGTCGTGATCGGCGGCGCGGGGATGCTCGTCCTGCCCGGCGCGGTCGACGCGCACGTCCACGCCTTCTCGGAGCCGGCCGAGACGTTCACCGGCGCGACCTCGGCCGCCGCCGCGGGCGGGGTGACCACGATCCTCGACATGCCCTACGACGCGGGCAGCACGGTGAACACGGCCGCCGCCGTCGTCGCCAAGCGCGAGCGCCTCGAGCGCGAGGCCGTCGTCGACGTCGCCCTGCACGGCACGGTCCGCCCCGGGGACGGCGCGCGGGACGTGGCCGGGATGATCGACGAGGGCGTCTGCGGATTCAAGGTCTCGCTGTTCGAGACCGACCCGATCCGCTTCCCCCGCATCCCCTCCGACCAGCTGCTCGAGGCCTTCGCGATCATGGCCGAGCGCGGCGTCCGCGTCGGCGTGCACGCGGAGGACGGCGAGATCATCGGCGCGCTCGTCGCGGCGGCGAAAGCCGCGGGCCGCACCGCCCCCCTCGACCACGTCCGCAGCCGCCCGCCCGTGTCCGAGACCTCCTCGGTGGCGCTCGGGCTCGAGCTCGCCTCGGCGGCCGGTGTGCCCTTCCACATCTTCCACGCGAGCCTCCCCGGCACCGTCGAGCTCGTGACGGCGAGCGCCGCCCGCGGGCTCGACGCGACGCTGGAGACCTGCCCGCACTACCTCGTCCTCACCGAGGACGACATGGAGCGGCTCGGCGCCCTCGGCAAGATCAACCCGCCGCTGCGCACCGCCGAGCACGCCCGCGGGATGTGGGAGGCGCTCGCCGACGGCCGGATCGGCCTGGTGACCTCCGACCACGCGCCGTGGCCGCTGGCGAAGAAGAGCGCCGACGTGATCTTCGACAACGCCTCCGGAGCGCCCGGCGTGCAGACCCTGCTGCCGATCGTGATCGGCGCCGGCTACCTCGGCGGCCGCCTCTCGCTGCTGCGCGCCGCCGAGGTCCTCGCGACGAACCCCGCCCGCGCATTCGGCCTCGGGCACCGCAAGGGCGCGATCGAGGCGGGCCTGGACGCGGACTTCGCCGTCGTCGACCCGTCCGGCACGACCGTGATCGACGACACCCCGATGCTCTCGACCGCCACCTGGAGCCCCTACGCCGGGATGTCCTTCCCCGGCCGCCTCGAGACCACCGTCGTCCGCGGCACCCCCGTCTTCAGCCGGGCCGAGGGCCTGCTCGCGGAGCCGGGCGACGGACGCTTCGTCGCGAGGGCCGCCTGATGGGAGAGCAGTCCCTCCGCGCCTTCGTCGACGCGCTGCCCGCCGACGAGCTCGTCACCGTCGAGCGCACCGTCGACGCCCGCTTCGAGCTGGCGAGCGTGCTCGCGTTGCTGGACCGCGGCCCGGCCGTGCGCCTGACCTCGGTCGCCGGCTCGGCCCACCCGGTCGTCGGCAACGTGCTCTCCAGCCGCGAGCGGATCGCCCGCGCCGTCGGCTGCCGGGTCGACGAGCTGCTCGACCGGCTCACCGCCGCGGTCGCCGACCGCACCCCGGTGCGCGTGGTCGAGGACGCTCCGGTGCAGGCCGTGCGCCTGCCCGCCGCGTCCGTGTGGGAGGAGGTCATCGCTCCGGTCTGGTTCGAGAAGGACTCCGGCGGCTACCTCACCGCCGGGCTCATCGTGGCGTTCGACCCGGTTACCGGGCACCGCAACGCCTCCTACGCGCGGATCAAGCCGCTCGACGCGACCACCGGCTTCGTCGGGATCGCGCCGAACCACCACCTCACCGCGCTCTCGCGCTCGGCCGCGGCCGTCGGCGGGCTCCCCGTCGCCGTGGTCCTCGGCGCGCACCCGGCCGTGCAGCTCGCCGCCTGCTGCTACCTCGCCCTGGGCGACGACGAGCTGGAGCACGCCGCCCACCTGCTCGGCGAGGAGGTGCGGGTCGCGCGGGCCACGACGAGCGACGTGCTCGTCCCCGCCGACGCGGAGATCGTGATCGAGGGGATCCTGCACGCCGACCGGCCGGTGCACGAGGGCCTCGTGAACGAGTACCACGGCATGTACGAGGACTACGGCGACGGGATCACCCTCGAGGTCACCGCCGTGACCCGCCGCGAGTCCCCCGAGGTCCAGGTGATCCTGCCCGGCCTCTCCTCGGAGCACAGCTACATCGCGGCGCTGCCCATCGCCGCCGGCATCCGGCACGCGCTGCGGAACGTCGGCTGCGACATCGTCGACGTGGCGGTCACGCACTCCGGCGGCGGCCGGGTCGACGTGGTGGTCGCGATCGCGAACGGCCGTCCGGGCACCGCCAAGCGCGTGATGTTCGGCGCGTTCGCGGCCGTCAGCATGGTCAAGCAGGTCACCGTCGTCGACTCCGACGTGGACGCCTGGGACATGGAGCACGTGCACTGGGCCCGGACGAGCCGGATGCGGTGGGACCGCGACCTGATGCTGGTCGACGGGGTCGCCACCGACCGCAACGTGCCGATGCAGGTCGGCGGCACCGTGACGAAGGTCGGGATGGACGCGACCCGCAAGATGGGCGACCGCGCCCTCGGCGCCGAGCTGGCCGTCCCGCCCGGGGACGTCCTCCGCCGCGTGCGCGACGCCCTCGTCGCCGACGGAGTCGCCCTCCGCCCCGCCGTCGTCGTGCACGGCTCCCTGGCCGACGACGGGGAGGACCCGCGATGACCCCCGACGTGCGCTTCCCCGACGCCGGCCGACTGGCCCTCGACCTCGACGAGATCGCCGGCCTCGTCGACTCCTCTCGCCCCGGCTGGAGCCGCGTGGCGATGACCGAGGTCGACACCGACTCCCGTCACTGGGTCGCCGAGCGGATGCGCTCCGCGGGCCTGGAGGTCCGGATCGACGGGATCGGCAACGTGATCGGCACCCTCGCCGGCACGGGAGCCGCCCGCCGCGCGATCGTGATCGGCTCGCACACGGACACGGTGGACGGCGGCGGGCGCTACGACGGCGTCGTCGGCGTGCTGGGCGCGATCGAGGTGGCGCGCCTGCTGCAGGAGTCGGGGATCCGGCTCCACCACGACCTGCGCGTCGTCGACTTCTACAACGAGGAGGCCAACCGCTTCGAGCTCTCCTGCCTGGGCAGCCGCGCGCTGGCCGGCTCCCTCACGGGCGAGCACCTCTCGGCGACCGACGACACCGGGCGCACCCTCGGCGCCGCCCTCGAGGCCGCCGGCTGGTCCGACCCGCTCTCGGGCACCCGCTGGAGCCCCGACGAAGTGCTCGGCTTCCTCGAGCTCCACATCGAGCAGGGCCCGGTCCTCGAGCGCGAGGGGCTGCCGCTCGGAGTCGTCACCTCGATCGCGGGCATCTCGCGGTTCCGCACCCTCTTCTCGGGCCGCCGCGACCACGCGGGCACCATGCCGATGGCGCTGCGGCACGACGCCGGCTGCGCCGCGGCCGGCGTGGTCCTCGCGGTCGAGCGCATCGCCTCCCGGGCCGCGGAGGCGGTCGGCACCGTCGGCTCCGTCACCTTCACCCCGGAGGCGACCAGCGTCGTCACCGAGAGCGCCCTGGTCACCGCGGAGTTCCGCAGCCCCGACCCCGGCTGGTTCACCCTCGCCCGCGAGCAGATCGCGGAGGCCGCGGCCTTCGAGGCGGCGGCGCGCGGCCTCGGCCACGAGGTGACGTGGCTGCCCTGGGAGCGCCCGACGGCCATCGACCCCCGCCTCGCGGACGGCATCGGCCGCTCCATCGAGCGCCTCGGCCACCCCGCCGCCCGCCTTTACAGCGGAGCCGGGCACGACGGGGTGCAGATGGCGAGACTGGGACCCATCGGCATGATCTTCATCCCCTCGCAGGACGGCCGCAGCCACTGCCCGGAGGAGTACACCGGGATCACGGACATCGCGGTGGGCGTGCACGCGCTCGCGCAGTCCGTGCTCACCCTCGACAAGGAAGGCCTCGCATGAACCGCACCCGCCAGGAGCCCCCCGGCCGCGTGATCGTCGCCATCACCGGCGCCTCCGGAGTCGGGATCGGGGTCCGCATCCTCGAGCTGCTGCGGATGGATCCGGGGCTGCGCAGCGACGTCATCGTCTCGAAGGCGGGCGCGATGACGCTCGACCAGGAGTGCGGCCTCACCCAGAAGCAGGTGGAGGCGCTCGCCGACACGGCCCACCGGCCCGCGCACATCGGCGCCTCCATCGCGTCGGGGTCCACGCCCGCCACGGCGATGGTGATCGCGCCCTGCACGATCAAGACCCTGAGCGGCATCGCCTACGGCCTCGCCGACAACCTGATCACGCGGGCGGCCGATGTCTGCCTCAAGGAGGGCGTGCCGACGCTCCTGATGGTGCGGGAGTCGCCGCTGCACCGCGGCCACCTCGCCGCGATGGACGCGGTGGCCCGCTCGGGCGGCATCATCGCGCCGCCGGTCCCCGCCTTCTACACGCGGCCCGCCTCGGTGGAGGAGATCATCGACTCCCTCGCCCGCCGCGCCCTGGTGCGCGTGGGGCTGACCCAGTTCCACGCCCGCTCCTGGGCCGGCATCCCCGAGGACGGCGAGCGCGCCGTGCTCGCCGAGGGGTCGAGCCGGTGACGAAGTACGTCGCCACCCGGCTGCTCACCTCGGTCTTCACGATCGTCGCGATCGCGATCGTGATGTTCGCGCTGCTGCAGCTGCTCCCGGGTTCGCCCTTCAACAGCGAGAAGCTCGACGCGGTGCAGAAGGCGCTCCTCACGCAGAAGTACGGGCTCGACGAGCCGGTGCTGCTGCGGCTGGGCACCTACCTGGTGAACCTCGCCCGCGGCGACTTCGGCATCTCGTACAACCTCATCCCGGACTTCCCCGTCTCGGAGATGCTCGGCAGCCGCCTGCCCGTCACGATCCGCATCGGCCTGCAGGCCCTCGTCCTCGGCGTGGTGCTGGGACTGCTGATCGGCATCGTCTCGGCGATCCGCCCGCGCGGCTGGTTCGACAACCTCTCGACGTTCGTCTCGGTGATCGCCTTCAGCGTCCCGTCGTTCGTCATCGCGCTGCTGCTGGTCTACTTCGTCGGCTTCGAGTGGAAGCTGCTGCCGATCCGGTACTCCGAGTCGGACCCCTTCACCTCGAGCGTGCTGCCGACGATCTCGCTCGCCGCCTACGTGATGGCGGTGACCGCCCGCTACGCCCGCTCCGAGATGCTCGACTGCCTCGAGAGCGACTACATCCTCCTGGCGAAGGCGAAGGGCATCGGCCCCTCCAAGGTGATCGGCCGGCACGCTCTGCGCAACACCCTGGTCTCGATCATCACGGTGCTCTCGCCGCTGCTGATCGGCCTGATCACCGGCTCCGTCGTCATCGAGCAGATCTTCGGAGCGCCGGGCCTGGGCCAGCTGCTGCTCACGGCGATCCAGAACGTCGACTACAACATCGTCATCGCGATCAGCCTCGTCTACAGCATCATCTACATCCTCGTGATGCTGCTCGTCGACGTGCTCTACGGACTGATCGACCCCCGCATCCGACTGGCAGGACAGGCAGCATGAGCGACCGCGTCTTCCCCACGGCCGGCCTCGACGCCGGCGTCCCGCCCGAGGGCCTGCGCCTCGTCTCGCCGGGCAACCGGCCCGCCGGGCCGCCGACCACCTCCACCCGCATCATCCGCGGCGGCGGCCGCGACATCGCCCGGCGCTTCCGCGGCAACTGGCCGGCGATGGTCGGCCTGGTGCTGCTGGTGGTCATCGTCGTGCTGAGCCTGGTGGTCCCCTTCTTCCCCGCGGCCGGAGGAGGAGCGGACGTCGGCTCGCGCTTCCTCCCGCCGCGCGTGCCGCTGCTCGAGGGCCTCGGGATCCTCGACGGCACCCGCGACGGCCAGGACGCGTACGCCGCGGCGGGCCTGCCGCCCGGCACCTACTTCCTCTTCGGCACCGACGAGCTGGGCCGCGACGTGTGGTCGCGGGTCTGGAGCGGCACCCGCGTCTCGCTCCTGATCGCCGTGATCGCCTTCGCGATCGACGTGGTCATCGGCATGACCTACGGCCTGGTCTCGGGCTACTTCGGCGGTCGCACCGACTCGGCGATGCAGCGCGTGGTCGAGGTGCTCTCCGGCATCCCGCAGCTGGTGATCGTGACGCTCTTCGTGGTCGCCGTCGGGCCGGGCATCGGCGCCATCGTCTTCGGCCTCCTGCTGAGCAACTGGCTCGCGATGAGCCGCGTCAGCCGCGCGCAGGCGCTGCGCCAGAAGACGGAGGAGTACGTGCTCGCCTCGCGCACCCTCGGAGCGCGGGACAGCCGGATCGTGTTCGTCGAGATCCTCCCGAACATCATCGGCCCGATCGTGACGATGAGCATGTTCTCGATCCCGTCGGCGATCTTCACCGAGTCGTACCTGTCGTTCGTGGGCCTGGGCGTCCAGGCGCCGATGGCCTCGCTCGGCTCGCTCGTCAGCGTCGGCTACAAGTCGTTCCTCTCCTATCCGTTCCTCGTGATCGTCCCCGTGGTCGTGCTGGGCCTGCTCATGGTGGCGTTCACGCTCGTCGCCGACGGGTTGAAAGAGGCCACCGATCCGCGACTGTCCCACTCGAGAGGCCACTGACATGACCGAGAGCAGCACGGGCACGACCCGTCAGGACACGGCCGGACCGGAGCGCGGCAGGGTCCTTCTGTCGGTGCGAGATCTGGCGATCTCGTTCGACAACGAGGGCGGCAGCGTCGAGGCGATCCGCGGACTGGGCTTCGACCTGCACGAGGGCGAGGTGGTCGCGATCGTCGGCGAGTCCGGCAGCGGCAAGTCGGTGACGGCGCGCGCGATCCTCGGCCTGATGGCCCGCAACCAGCGGATCACCGCGGGCAGCATCGAGTTCTCGCACCGGAGCGACGACGGCACGGTGACCGCGAAGGACATCGCGGCGATGCCCGAGTCGGCGATCCGTCGCGAGATCTGCGGGCGCCGCATCGCGATGGTGTTCCAGGACGCCCTGACCTGCCTCGACCCGACGATGTCGGTCGGCAAGCAGGTGATGGAGGGGATCCAGGAGCACTTCGGGCTCGGCCGTCGCGAGGCGCGCGCCCGTGCCGTGGAGCTGCTCGGCGAGGTCGGCATCGACGATCCGGAGCGGCGGTTCAAGCAGTACCCCCACCAGCTCTCCGGAGGCATGTGCCAGCGGGTCAACATCGCCATCGCGCTGTCGTGCAACCCGGACGTGCTGATCTGCGACGAGCCGACGACCGCGCTCGACGTGACGATCCAGCTGCGGATCCTCGAGCTGCTGAAGCGCCTGCAGGCGGACCGCGGGCTCTCGGTGATCTTCATCACCCACGACCTCGGCGTCGTCGCGACCGTCGCCGACCACGTCAGCGTGATGTACGCCGGACGGATCATCGAGCAGGGCACCGCCGAGCAGGTCTTCTACGACCCGCGGCACCCCTACACCTGGGGCCTGCTCTCGGCGATGCCGGACCTGACCACCGACTCCCCCGAGCTGTTCGCCATCCCCGGCAGCCCGGCGAGCCTGGTGAACCGCGCGCCGGGAGACCCCTTCGCTCCGAGGAACCCGTTCGCGCTCGAGATCGACTTCGTCGAGGAGCCGCCCCTCTTCGACGTCGGCGGCGGGCACCGGGTCGCCTCGTGGCTCTGCCACCCCTCCGCTCCCCCGGTCGAGATGCCGGCGCCGCTGCGCGCCAAGATCGACGCCATGCTCGCCCCCAGTGAAGGACCGACCCCGTGACCGCACTCGCTCCGACGCCCGACTCCGCGCCCGCCCTGCTCTCGGTGCGCGGCCTCACCCAGGTGTTCCGGCTGGGCCGGCGGCACCACGTGACCGCGATCGGCGGCGTCGACTTCGAGATCCGGCGCGGCGAGACCTTCGGGCTGGTCGGCGAGTCCGGCAGCGGCAAGTCCACGATCGGCCGCTCGATCATCCGGCTGATCGACCCGACCGACGGCCAGGTGGTGCTCGCGGGCCGCACGATCAGCGGCCGGCTCGACGCCGCCCAGCGCGACCACCTGCGATCCAGCATCCAGATGATCTTCCAGAACCCGATGTCGAGCCTCAATCCGCGCAAGACCGTCTTCGACATCGTCGCGCAGGGACTCACCACCCAGCGCCGGTACTCCTCGGCGGCCGAGCGCGACGAGAAGGTCTACGCGATCCTCGAGAAGGTCGGCCTCGACCGCTCCCACGCCGACCGCTACCCGCACCAGTTCTCGGGCGGCCAGCGGCAGCGCATCGGCATCGCCCGCGCGCTCGTGATGCAGCCCGACCTCGTGATCGCGGACGAGTGCGTCTCGGCGCTCGACGTCTCGATCCAGGCGCAGGTCGTGAATCTGATGCGCGCGCTCCAGGAGGAGCTCGGCACCGCGTACCTCTTCATCGCCCACGACCTCGCGATGGTGAAGTACATCTCCGACCGGATCGGCGTCATGCACAAGGGCCACCTGGTCGAGACGGGCACGACCGCCGAGATCTTCTCCGGCCCCGTGCACCCCTACACCCGCTCGCTGCTGCGCGCCGTGCTCTCGGCGGACCCGCGCGCGATGCGCCGCCGCGCCCCCTCCGAGCCGTACGACCCGGTCGCGCTCGGGATCGACTACTCGGCCGGGAGCGTCCACGAACTCTCGCCGACCCACCGCGTCCTGGCGACTCCGGAGGAGCTGGCGGCCTGGCGCGCGTGACGGCCGCCCGGCGTCAGGACTCGTCGGCCTCGAACCGCAGGGGCCGGTCGGCCACCGGCAGCCCGGAGCCGCGCACGGCGGCCTCGATCGCGGCGTGCCCGCCGTCGGGCGCGACGATCCGCAGGCCGTCCTCGGTCGCCCAGTAGGCGGTGACGCCGTGCTCCTCGACGAGGGTCGTGAGCAGCGCGGCAATCCGCTCCTGCTCGCCGGGACCGACGGTGATCGCGGCCCAGGGACCGGAGATCTCGACCGGGGCGCCCCGCTCCGCGCCCGCAGCGTCCCGCAGGTCCTCCGCCGCCCGGACGATCGGGAGCAGCGCGGGCAGCCCGCCGGAGACGTCCTCGAAGGAGTCGAGGGCGAAGGACCCCTCGCGGAGCGACGCGTGCAGCTCCAGGCCGCGGCCGAGGCCGTCGATCCGCTCGAGCAGGGCCGAGGCGTCGACAGCGGGAGCGGGGCACGCGCCGGTCGGCTCCTCCGCGCCCGCGAAGGAGAGGGCGTTCCCGCCGGCGGACGTCGCCCGGAACGACCACAGCACCGGATCCGCGTACTCGGTCGCGCAGGCCGTCGCGAGGGCGTCGGCGAGCGCCGGCTCCTCGACCGCGACCCCGACCCACGAGGTCGGCGGGCCGAACGCCGGCGCCTCGACCCAGCGCTCGGCGCCGTCGAGGGAGACTCCGGGCACCGCGGCGACCTCGCTCGTCAGACGGTCGAAGCCGGCGTCGGGCCGTGCGAACGGCGTCTCGTCGATCGTCCAGACGAGGAGCGTCAGCCCGCCGGCGGCGAGGGCCGCGGCGAGGACGCCGGCGACGGGGAGGAGGAGGCGACGGGACACGCCCCCATCCTCGCTCCCCTCCTCCGCGGCGTCACGTGGACATCGGGTGAACGGACGGTGCGCCGGCGTCGACGGCTCCCGCCTCGATCGAGCGCATCATCCGCGTGTTCACGGGCGACGGGTGGACCGAGTCGACCCGGACGCCGGTGCCCGCGAGCTCGAGGGCCGCGCTCCTGGTGAGCCCGGCGACCTCGCGCTTCGAGGCGACGGAGGGGCTGAGGCCCGGGGCGCCGTCGAGCCCGGCGACGGAGGAGGTGGTGATCACGCTGCCCCGCCCCTGCTCGATCATCCGCGGCAGCACGGAACGGAGCCGGTGCCGACCCGCTCCCAGCACGCTGGGCGGCCGCCGGCCGCCTGCCACGGGGGTCGACCTCCGCGGGGGGCAGGGGTTACCGGCGCAGTCCCGAGACGAGCGCGAGGAGCCCGTCCATCGACTCGACGACGAGGGGCGGGAGGTCGCCGCGCTCGGCGACGAAGGCGATCGCGAGCACGCCCGCTCCGGACGCGTCCGACTGCTCCCGCTCCGGCACAAGGCCCAGCGCGCGGGCCGCCGTCTCCGCTTGACTGGGGGCGACGCGCCGACCCTCGGCGCACCCGGGAGGCGACATGGCGAACCACCGTTTCGAGCTGCGGTCCGGCCGCGGGATGGGCGTCTCGGCGGCGGGCGATCCCGTCGCCGACCGGCTGGTGGTGTTCTGCCACCCCACTCCCGGAGCTGGCGGCTTCGACCCCGACCCCACTGTCACCGGCCCCTGGGGCCTGCACCTGCTGATCCTCGACCGCCCCGGCTACGGCGCCTCGGACCCGGTCGACGCCGCTCACGGCCGCGTCGAGGACCGCGCGGACGACCTCGCCGAGTACCTGCGCCGCTCCGAGCGCACCGCCCGCATGGTCGAGGGCGCCCGCTTCGGCAGCGTCGGCGTGGTCGGCTGGGGCTCCGGCGGCGCGTTCGCGCTCTCGCTCGCGGCCCGGCACCCCGACCTCGTGGACCGCCTCGCGCTGGTCGGCACCCCCGCGCCCCCGCAGGCCGGCGTGATCGTGCACCCCACCAGCGCGTGGGAGCGGCGCGAGACCCTCCGCGGGGAGGACGCCGACGCGATCGCCGCCGCCCTCCCGCAGACGCAGCCGGGCCTGGACGCGCTCGGGATCGACTCCGACGACCCGGTGCTCACTACCCACGGCGGACTGCGCAACCGGCTGGAGCGGATGCTCGCCGAGGGCTGGCGGCAGGGCCCGAGCGGCGCCGCGACCGACCTCGCGGCCCTCCGCGACGGCTCCTGGGCCGACGACCTCGACCGGGTGACCGCCGAGACGCTCCTGGTCCACGGCGACGCGGACCCGGTGGCGAGCGCCGAGGACGGCCGCTGGTACCGCGGCCGCCTCGCGCGGGCGCGCACCGTGACGGTCGACGGAGCCGGCCGGCTGGCGCTGGTGCGCGAGTGGCGCCGGATCCTCGACCACGTCGCTCCGCTCGAGCGCGGGGCGGAGGGCCGATGAGCGGCCTGGGCGCGGGCCCGCTCGTGCTCGTGTCGGCGATGGCGGTCTCGGGAGTCGTCCACCTGGTGCACCCGCGGACCTTCGACGCGGTGGTCCCGCGAGGGATGCCCGGCTCGGCGCGCGGATGGGTCCTCGTCTCGGGAGCGGCGGAGCTGGTCTGCGCGGCCGCGACGCTGCACCCGCGGACCCGCGCGGCCGGCGGTCTCGCCTCCGCCGCCCTGATGGCCGCCGTCCTCCCCGGCAACGTGCAGATGGCGCGGGACGCCCGTCGGCCTCGGACCCGGGTGATCACGCTGCTGCGCCTCCCGCTCCAGATCCCGCTCGTGCTCTGGGGTCTTCAGGCGGCACGCAGCCGCTGACGCAAGCCCGCGCGGGCGCGGATCGCCCGCTGCTACCGTCCAGGCATGACCGACCAGAGCGCGGACGACCGCTACGACCAGCTGACCAGCGCCCCGAAGGCGACGGAGGCCGACGCGGCCCCGCGCATCGAGGTCTCCACCACCGAGGCCGGCGACACCCGCATCGACATCCGCGAGGACGCCGCCGTGCGTCCGGGCCGTGTCGACGAGAACGGCGACGAGCTCGACGAGAGCCGCGACGATGCCTGAGCGCCGCCGCGCCGCCCTCGTCTACAACCCCGTCAAGGTCGACCTGGAGTCCGTGAAGGCCGCTGTGAAGCGCGCCGAGGAGGCCGCCGGCTGGGAGGAGACGCTCTGGTACGAGACCTCCGTCGAGGACCCCGGAGCCGGTCAGACGAAGGAGGCCCTCGCCGCGGGCGCCGACGTCGTGATCGCGGCCGGCGGCGACGGGACGGTCCGCGTCGTGGCGGAGGCCCTCCGCGGCTCCGACGCCTCGCTCTCGCTGCTGCCCTCCGGCACCGGCAACCTGCTCGCCCGCAATCTGAACCTCACGCTCGACGACATCGACAACTCCCTGACCGTCGCGTTCTCCGGACAGGACCGGGCGATCGACGTCGGGATGATCGACATCGAGACCTCCACGGGCCGCGACCGCCACGCCTACGTCGTGATGGCGGGCCTCGGGATCGACGCGAAGATGCTCGCCAACACCGACGACGACCTCAAGAAGCGGGCCGGCTGGCTCGCCTACGTGGACGCGCTGCGGAAGGCCCTGCTCGACAAGAACCAGCTCGAGTTCCGCTACCGCCTCGACGGCTCGAAGACCCGCAAGGTGCGCGCGCACACGATCATCGTGGGCAACTGCGGCGCCCTGCCGGCGAACATCCTCCTGCTGCCGGACGCGGCCGTCGACGACGGCGAGTTCGACATCGTCCTGCTGCGCCCCGAGGGCTTCTTCGGCTGGGTGCAGATCATCTTCAAGGTGGTGTGGGAGAACGGCGTGCTCCGCCGCAGCGGCGTCGTCGGCAAGAAGCTGATGGGCCTGACCAAGGAGGTATCGGCCCTGCGGTACGTGAAGGGCCGCGACCTCACGGTCCGCCTCGAGCACGCGCAGGAGATCGAGCTCGACGGCGATCCGTTCGGCTCGACCTCGGCGTTCCGCACCTGGATCGAGCCCGGCGGGCTGACGGTGCGCGTCCCGGCGTAGCGCCGGCGGCGGCCGGGCGGATCCGCCCGGTCCGCCTCCCGCCGGGAGAGAGGATCGTCATCCCTCCCGGCGGAGGCGTCTGCTCCGAGCAGGGCGGTGCAGTGCGGCTTCGGGTACCGCACCCCATGCACCTGCATGAACACGGCGACTGTAGTGCGGAATCCGTCGCCGCCGCAACGATCCGCGGGGCTCCGGCGGCTCGAATGGGTAATTCCACCGTGCGATGCTCCGTGACCGCGACGGATTCCGCAGCTGACTCGCCCCGCCAGGAACGTGATCGCCCGTCCGTCGATCGACGGGGCTTCTCCTCGGCACGGTGCCGACACGCGCACGAAACGCCCGCCCGCTAGCGTGCGGACATGACATTCCGTGCGTCAGCCGCGCTCAGCGCGCTCGTGGCCTCCTCCCTCCTCCTCGCACCCGCCGCCATCGCCTCCCCCGCCGCCCGCGCGGGCGCCGTCGACGGGGGCACCAGCGCCGGCGATCCCTACTTCCCCGGCCTCGGCAGCAGCGGCTTCGACGCCCTCACCTACAGCCTCGTCCTGAAGTACGATCCGACGACCCGGGCCCTCGGCGGCAGAGCCGTGGTCACCTTCGCGCCCCAGAAGGACCTGCGCTCGCTCTCCTTCGACCTGACCGGCCTCACCGTCTCGAAGGTCACCGTCAACGCCGGGGTCGCCCGGTTCTCGCAGTCGGGGGACGAGCTGACCGTCACGCCCGCCCGGACCCTCCGGAAGGGCCTGCCCGCGCTGGTGAGCATCGACTACGCCGGGACCACCGGGAACCCCGTCGACGGCACCGGGGCCCCCTTCGGCTGGTGGTCGACGGACGACGGCGCCCTGGTCGCCAGCGAGCCGGACGGCGCCTCGACCTGGTACCCCGTCAACGACTCGCCAGCCGACAAGGCGCGCTACACCTTCAGCATCACGGTCCCGGAGGGCCGGACGGTGGTCGCGAACGGCCTGCCGGTCGGCTCCCCCACCACGTCGAAGGGGTGGACGACCTCCCGCTGGGTCGAGACCAGCCCGATGGCGAGCTACCTCGCCATGGTGAACATCGGCGACTACGACCTGGTCCGCTCCACCCAGGGCGGCGTGACGACCATCGACGCGATCGACCGGGACATCACCGGCGACACCCGCGCCCGCACCGAGGCGGCGCTCGCGAAGCAGGGCGCGATCATCGACTACTTCTCCTCCGTCTTCGGCCCGTACCCGTTCCGCTCGGCCGGAGCCGTGGTCGACGACGAGCGGATCGGCTACGCCCTCGAGACCCAGGGCCGCTCGTTCTACTCCGGCGGCGCGGACGAGTCGACCGTCGCGCACGAGACCGCGCACCAGTGGTACGGCGACAGCGTCACTCCGGAGACCTGGTCCGACATCTGGCTGAACGAGGGCTTCGCGACCTACGCCGAGTGGCTCTGGGAGGAGCACACCGGCGGCGCGAGCGTCACCGAGTCCGCCGCCCGGGTCGCCGCCGCTCCCGCCGACGACCCGTTCTGGTCGACCGCCGTCGCCGACCCCGGAGCCGCGGGCCTCTTCGACGCGCCCGTCTACGCCCGCGGCGGCCTGACCCTCGTCGCCCTCCGCGACCGGATCGGCGCGGACGCGTTCGGCGTGCTGCTGAAGCGCTGGGCCTCCGAGAACCGCTACTCGAACGCGACGACCGCCGACTTCCAGGCCCTGGCCGAGAACGTCTCCGGCTCCGACCTGGCGGACTTCTTCGACACCTGGCTGCGCACGCCGGAGAAGCCCGCCGGTCTCTGACCCCCGCATCGCCGCGGCGCGGGCGGGGTGTCAAGGAGGGACGGCAGGTCGGCCCGAGCCGATACCGTCCCTCCATGGGCTTCTTCGACCGCAACGACTCCTCGACCAGCGCCGCAGCGCCGCAGCCGAGCGCACCCGATCCGCAGCGGCGGGTCTGGAGCGACGGCCTCGGCCGGTTCGCCACCCGCTGCCTCCAGGTGGTCATCGTCCTCCTGCTGGCCTCGGTGCTCGTCTTCGCGATGACGCAGCTCACGCTGGTGCTCATCCCCGTGATGATCGCGCTCATCCTCGCCGCGGCGATCCACCCGGTCCTGGCGTGGATGCGGCGCAAGGGCGTGCCGTCGATCCTCGCGACCTGGCTGGCGCTGATCGGGCTGCTCGCGGTCCTCGGCGCGGTCGGATGGCTGATCACGGTCGCGGTCCGCAACCAGTGGGACGAGCTGGTCAGCAGCGCCTCCGACGGCATCACCTCGCTGCAGGACTACGTGCAGCACCTGCCGTTCCAGATCACCGACGAGCAGATCGAGTCCGCCCGCCAGTCGGTCGTCGACTTCCTCACCTCCAGCTCGTTCGGCAACGGCGCGCTCGCGGGCGTCTCCGCAGCGGCGAACTTCATCACCGGCCTCGTGCTGATGATCGTGGTGCTCTTCTTCTTCATGAAGGACGGCCCGAAGATCTGGGAGTTCCTCCTGCGCCCCTTCACCGGCTCGGGCTACGAGCGCGCCAAGCGCGTCGGGCACAAGACGGTCGACGTGCTGGGCGGCTACGTCCGCGGAACGGCGACCGTCGCGGCGGTCGACGCGATCGGCATCGGCGTCGCGCTGGCGATCATCCAGGTGCCGCTGGCGATCCCGCTGGCCGTCATCGTCTTCCTCACCGCGTTCATCCCGATCGTCGGAGCCACGGCCGCCGGCATCCTCGCCGCTCTCGTCGCCCTGGTCGCCAACGGCCCGGTCGCCGCGCTGATCGTGATCCTGGTCGTCATCGGGGTCAACCAGCTCGAGGGCAACTTCCTCCAGCCGGTCGTGATGGCGCGCTCGCTGAAGCTGCACCCGCTGATCGTCCTGATCGCCCTGACCGTGGGCACCGTCCTCGCCGGCATCGTCGGCGCCGTGCTGGCCGTGCCGATCGCGGCCGTCGTCTGGGGCATCGTCTCGATCTGGAACGGACCCTCCGACCCCGCCGAGCCCGCGCGGCAGAAGCGCGCCGAGACGGTCTAGGCCCCCGGGATCGTCGAGCGCGCGCCTAGCGCTCGACGATCCCGTCGCGCAGAGCCTGCCTGCGGAGCGAGATCTTCGTGCCGACGGCCAGTCCCTCCGCCCGGTACTTGCCTCGGGCGCTGCGCAGCGAGCTCCGCGCGGCGTCCTGGGTGATGCCGAGGAGCGTCGCGACCTGCTTCAGCGGCATCCCGTCGACGAAGAGGCGCACGATCTCCCGCTCGCGGTGCGTCAGGGTGCCCGGGCGGTCGGCCCCGAGCAGCTCCCGCGTCTGCGCCGTCAGGAAGCGCTCGTCGCGCGCCGCCGTCCGGATCGCCGCGAGGATCGTCTCGGTCCGCTCGCTCTTGACCACGTAGCCGTGCGCCCCGGCCTCGAGCGCCCGGCTGATCGTCCCCGGCTCGGAGTGCGTGCTGATGATGATCGTGGCGGCGCCGGCGGCCGCGATGATCCGGATCTTCATGGCGAGGTCGAGCTCGTCGCCGAGGTCGATGTCGAGCAGCACCACGTCGGTCGGGAAGGCCGGGTGAGCGAGCAGGTCCGTCCAGGTGCCGGCCGTCGCCGCCACGCGGATGTCCGTGCCCGAGCGGCGGATCCACTCCGCCAGCGCCGCCAGCAGGATCGGGTGGTCGTCGAGGATGGCCAGCGTGATCGCGGGCTCGTCGCTCATGTCGTCGTCCTCCTGCGGGGCCGGTGGGCGACGAGGATCCTCGTCGCGCCGTGGTCGGTCGTCGTGCGGTGCTCGCCGAGCTCGCTGAGGATGCCCCAGACCGAGCGGTCGAGGTCGCGGGCGCGGATGCCCGCGGCGACCAGGGCGAGCTCCACCCCGCCGCTCTGGCCCGGCTCCAGGCGGACGGCGAGCGGAGTCCTCCCCGCGGGGGCGGTGAGCAGCCAGAGCACCGAGAGCAGCCGCGAGCGGTCGAGCGGGGCCAGCAGCGCCGCAGCCCCGCTCGGATCGTCGATCGCGACAGCGGAGGACAGCAGCGCCGACTCCTCCACCGCGATCCTCAGCCAGGTGCGGTCGTGGCTGCGGGCGAGCGCCTCGCGGAGCTCGTCTCCGAGCACCCGCGCCCGCTCGCCCAGCTCCTCGTCCAGCGGCACCGGCGTCCGGACCCGCTCGAGGAGCTCCTCGATGCGGGCGTCCACCTGCGAGAACTCGTCGTCCGCGGCGTGGACGGTGCCGTCGGCCAGGCTGCGGTCGAGCGTGCGCCGCACGTACTGGTCGAGCGAGGTGAGCACGACGACGCACACGGCCGCGGGCGCGACGGCGAGGAGGACGTTGCCCACCGCGAGGGCGGCGCCTCCGTCGCCGAGCAGCGCCTGGCCGACGAGTCCGAGCGCCGCGAGCGCGACCAGGACCACGAGGGCGAGGAACGAGCGCGAGAGCGGCTGGAAGGTGATCAGCGCGATCACGCCCGCGCCCACTCCCACGCAGACCGACGGGTAGTACATCGGTGCCGGAGTGGGCAGCGCGTGGTCGGCGAACTCGAGCAGCAGCGCGATCACGTCGACGCCGAGGACGCCCGCGAAGGCCCAGCGCGGCAGCTCGCCGTGGCGGCGCAGGGCGATCGCGGCCCCCGCCGCGCTCGCGGCGATCACGAGCAGCCAGGAGAGACCGCTCACCCAGGTCGCGGACCGGGCGTCGAGGGACCAGAGGTACGAGATCAGTCCGCGGATGTCGAGCATCACCGCCATGGTGAGGAAGCCCAGCCCGAGGTAGCTCCCGCTCAGGCGGTTCGGCCGGGTGAGGCGCTCGCGGATGCTCCACAGCGCTCCGGGGCTCCGATCCGCCGCGCGGACCAGCTCGAGGAGCGTCCCGTCCTCCGGCCCCTCCTCCTGCCGCGTCCCGCTCACAGCGGCACGCTCAGCAGCGGCACGCTCAGCAGCACGGTCGCGCCGGATCCCGGCGCCGAGAAGACCCGGACCGTGCCGCCCACCGCCTCGACGCGGCCGACGACGGACTCCGCGAGGCCCAGGCGCCCCGGCGGCACCGCGGCCGGATCGAAGCCGCGCCCCTCGTCCGTGACGACGACGCGGAGCGAGCCCGCCTCCTCCGCGACGCTCACGTGCGCCAGCGCTGCCCCGGAGTGACGGCGCACGTTCTCGAGGCACTCCCCGGTCGCGCGCACCAGGGCGTCGAGCACCTCCGCACGGATCCGCGGCTGGGCACCGCCGTGCCAGCGCACCTCGACGCCGACCTCCGCCGACCGCCGACCGAGCGCGGCGAGCGGCTCGGGCAGCCGGACGCCGGAGGCCGGCTCCGGCTCGTCCACCGCCTCCACACCGCGCAGGAGCGCGAGGTCGGCCGCCGCCCGGTCGCGCAGCACCGGAGCCGGCACTCCCTCGCCCCGATGGGCCACGAGCGTCAGGGTCGCCAGGATGGTGTCGTGCATGAGCCGCGCGTCGGCGCGGTGCCGCGACTCGGTCTCGCTGGAGCGGCGCTCGGCGTCGTGGGCCCTCCGGAGACGGGCCGTGCCGACGTGGGCCCGCGCGACGCTGCCCGCGAGCCAGCGGGCGGCCGTCAGCAGCAGGGCCCAGCAGACGACGATCGAGAGGAGGACGAACGGCGCGCGCCCGGACGCCCCCGTCGTCGCCGCCCCGAGGACCAGGACCGGGAGCAGCGCCAGGACCGCGGCCCAGGGCAGGCCCCGCCAGGCGCCGACGGCGAGCATCGCGCACGGCAGCGCCATCGAGGTGAGCATCGTGATCCCGCTCAGGACGGCTCGGAGGGAGGCGTCGACGTCCGGCGAGAGGAACGCGACGAGCGCCGCGACGTCCAGCGCGAGCCCGAGGGCGACCGCCCTCGCCCCCGTCGCGACGGACCGGCTGGGCGCGAGCTGCACGAGCGCCGAGACGACGAGCAGCGCGGCGCTCGGCACCACCGTCAGCAGCTGGGCCGGAGTCAGGGCGATCAGGTGCAGGGCTGAGGCGGCGGTGAGCACCCCGCCGGCCCGCCGAGCGCAGAGCACGCCGACCTCCCGCTGCTCGCGCAGCAGCACCGCGGCGTCGGCGGGCCGGCGGGGTGCTCACCGCCGCCTCAGCCCTGCACCTGATCGCCCTGACTCCGGCCCAGCTGCTGACGG
>NZ_PSVU01000032.1:0-46605 GCF_002932515.1 Rathayibacter sp. AY1D5 | reverse complement strand
CGGTGTGTGCCAGCGCCCACCCGTTGCGTGCCAGACCTGAGAGGTCGACGTCGCGCTCGGCGATCCGGCGCAACTGGCTCTGCATCCCGTCCTCGTTCGCGGCCGGGACGAAGGTGCTGACGGTGGTGATCTGCTGCATGTTCTTCCTCTTCCTCATCGTTTTTTTGCCGTGATTCTCAATCAGATTTGTCAAGCCAGCGGGGGTGGTCTGGCTCGCCTGTTCTTCGTTCTCTCCCAGCGTTTTTTTGCCTGGAAGGCACGTAGTGCCGAGCAGGGTCGGAGGTGGGAGCGCAACCCGGAGGGAGGCGGAGGAGAGGTTGTCGGCGCGATGGGAGGGAGCGCAGCGACCGCGTGTCGAGAACCTCGGAGGAGCCGGCCGCGCAGCGGCTTGCGTGGACGCCGGAGGCCCGTACGCTGCCGAAGGCTTCCAGGCAAAATGCGCGCAGCGCACAGCACCGCGTCGACCGGAGGTCGGCGTCCATGTCGGTGCCCGCATCCGAGATCGTCTGCGCACCAGGAACGTGCTGCTCGATCGGGCCGCACGTGCTGCCTTTGTATGCAGTGCGTACCGCTGAGAAGCCGCATATCTCCGCGGAGTAGGCCGGTTCCGCCGCGCCACGGGTGCGAGCATGACCGTAGGAGGCCGGGATGCGTGACGCGGTGATGGTCGTCGAAGACGACGTCGAGATGGGCGAGCTCATCAAGCGGGGTCTTACCGGCGACGGCTACGACGTCGCCCTGTTCTCGAACGGGGTCGACGCGCTGAACGCGGCGCGCGACGCGGACTACGCCGCCGCAGTTCTCGACGTGATGCTCCCCGGAATGAGCGGCTTCGAAATCTGCCGGCACCTGCGCGCGACCGGCGCCACGCTCCCGGTGATCATGCTCACCGCCCGCGACGCCCTGCAGGACCGCGTGTTCGGCCTCGACGCAGGCGCCGACGACTACCTCGCCAAGCCGTTCCACTTCGAGGAGCTCTCCGCTCGCCTACGAGCCATGATTCGCAGAGAGCACCTCACGAACCGGGCACCGGTCGTGCTGGGAAATCTGCGCGTCGACCCCTACGCGCACGCCGCGACGGTCGACGGCGCCGTCCTGCCTCTGAGCCCCAAGGAGTTCGGCGTCCTCCGCGCGCTCGCGGCGCGCGCCGGGGACTTCGTGCCGCGGGAGGAGATCCTGCTCGAGGTGTGGGGGTCGGCGGAGTTCGTGGACCACAACATCGCGGAGCAGTACATCAGCTACCTCCGCCGCAAGCTGGCCGCGGCCGGGGCGTCGGTCGAGATCCTCACCCGACGGGGTGCGGGCTATCGCCTCGGGGTGACGCCGTGAGCTGGCGGTCCCTGTCGATCCGGGTGCGGATCACGGTGTCGAGCCTGCTGGTCGCGATGCTGTTCTTCGGGATCGTCGCGGTCGTCGTGCGCGAGCAGCTCGATCACATCCTCGATGCCTCCACGATCGAGCTGGTCCGCTCGGGAGCGTCGCAGGCGCTGATCGAGGAGAGCCGCGACACCGCCGAGGCCGTCGTCGGCGGCGTCAGCACGACGCTCCTGATCGCCCTCGCGATCCTGTTCGTCGCGTTCGCTGTGACGTCCTGGGTCCTGGTCGGCCTCGCGCTGCGCCCCGTCGGCAGGATGCGCGCGATCGCCGACCGGCTGCGCCAGGGACGCTCCACCGAGCTGCTCCCGGTCGGGCCCGCCCGCGACGAGCTCTCCGACCTCGCCTCGACCCTGAACGCGCTGATCGCGGACCTGCGGGAGTCGGCGGACGGGGAGCGGCGGCTCGTCGCCGACGCGAGCCACGAGCTGCGCACCCCGCTCGCCGCGCTGCGCACCCGGCTCGAGCTCGCTGAGCGGGTCCGCGACGATCCGGCGGCTCTCTACGCCGATGTCGTCGACGCGCGCCGCTCGATCGACCGCCTGCAGTCCCTGACGGACGGGCTGCTGATCCTGTCGAGGATCGACGCGGGCATCGCTACCGGCGACGCCTCCTCGGCGGCTCTGCGGGAGGAGGTAGCCGACAGCGTCGACCGCGCCCGGATGCTCGCCCGCGAGCGGGACCTCGCGATCGACTTCGTCGCCCCCGCCTCGATCGTCGCCGCCCGGTACCCGATCTCCCCGACCGATTTCGGCCGGATCCTGGACAACCTGCTCGCGAACGCCGTCACTGCGACGCCCGACGGCGGCAGCGTCAGCGCGACCCTCGTCGAGCGCGCCGAAGAGATCGTCCTCTCCGTCGACGACGACGGCCCGGGCGTTCCTGACGCGTTCCTCGCGGTCGCGACTGACCGTTTCACCCGCCCGGATGCCGCCCGCTCCCGCGACGGCGGCGCCGGCCTCGGGCTCGCGATCGTCGCCGGTCTCAGCCGCGCCGCCGGCGGCGAGCTCCGACTCCGCAACCTCGCCCCCCACGGCCTCGGTGTCGACGTCCGCATCCCCGCGACGCAGCCCCACCCGACCTCTCGCAAGGAGAACCGATGATCGACCCCCAATCCCTCCTCGACGGCGCCGGCCCCTGGGCGATCGCCCTGGTCTGCCTGATCGCCTTCGTCGAGACGGGCCTGCTGATCGGGTTCTTCCTCCCCGGTGACACCCTCCTCTTCTTCACCGGTGTCTTCGTCGCGACCGGCGTGATCTCCCTGCCGGTGCCGCTGGTGATCCTGATGGTCGCCGCCGCCGCGTTCCTGGGCGACCAGCTCGGGTTCGTCATCGGCCGCGCGAGCGGGCCGCGGATCTTCGAGCGCAAGGACAGCGGGCTCTTCAGCCGCTCGAGCGTCGCCCGCACCCAGTCGTTCTTCGACCGGTTCGGCGGCTGGGCGGTCACCATCGCCCGCTTCGTGCCGGTCGTGCGCACCTTCGCCCCCGTCGCCGCGGGCGTCGGGAAGATGCACTACGGCCACTTCGTCGGCTTCAACGCACTCGGCGCCGCCGTCTGGTCCACCGGCGTGATCCTCCTCGGCTTCTTCCTCGGGCAGATCCCCGGCGTCGCGGACTTCGTGGGGAAGTACATCGACATCGTCCTCGTCGGCATCGTCGTTCTCAGCCTCGCCGGCATCGCCCTCACCTACTGGCGGCAGAAGAACCGCGCCGGACGCGACGCCTGAGCCCAGCGCTCAGGGGGTCGCCGTGACGGCCGCGCGCGGTCGGCGGAGCGCGATCACCGCGACCAGCAGCAGGAACACCGCGAGGGCCGCGAGCGTGACCGGGCCGGTGCCCAGGCCCAGGCCCTTCTGGGCGACGGGATCCGCGAGCCAGTCGCAGACCGAGGCGCCGAGCGGTCGCGTGACGACGTAGGCGGCCCAGAACGCGAGGACCGCGTTCCGCCCCGTGAACCGGTGTGCGAGAGCGGGGATCGCGATGATCGCCGCGAACAGGACGGCGGAGGGCAGGTAGCCGAAGCCGAGGGTCGACGCGGTCAGGTCGCCCGCTGCGGTGCCGAGTGCGAACGTCCCCGAGACGGCGAGCCAGTAGAACGCGGCCCGGCGCGGCGTCGTGATCGAGTGGATCGACAGCGTCCGCTCCACCCGCCACCACACGGGGAAGACCGCCGCGAGAGCCACCGCGAACCCGAAGGTGGAGACGAGGTACGGGACACCGGCGACCACGTGCAGCACGTCGGCGGCCATCGTGCCGAAGACACTCACCATCAGCACCGCCAGCCAGTACACCCAGGGGACGTACCGGCGGGCTGCGAACTGCAGCGCCAGCGCGGCGAGGAACGCGAGCCCGGTCACTCCGACAACGATCACCGGGTCGAACGCGGTCGCGAGGAAGTCCGACGCCGTCTCGCCCATCCCCGTCGTCAGCACCTTGAGGACCCAGAACAGCGCCGTCGCCTCGGGCACCGTCGAGGCGGCGTAGCGGCCGGCGAGGAGGCGGGAGCGGATCCGAGGGAGCGGACGGCGGCGCTGATCGGTGAGATGCGTCATGCCGCCATGGTCGGGCAGTCTGCGGCACCCGGGGCTGGGGGCTTCGCCGGGTCCGTTGAACAAGCGCACAGCGACCCGCTCACCGGCAGCGCTGCCCGCTGCCTTCCGCCGTCATCTGGTCGGACGGTGCCCGGAGAAGCGCCGCCAACGGAACGACGGTGATGCAGCACGTTCGGTGTGCAGCCTGACCGCGAGCGGCGCCCAGACGATCAACGCCACCCCGGCGCCCAGGAGCAGCCCGCCGACGGTGTCGGAGATCCAGTGCGCACCGAGGTAGGTGCGGCTGAGCATCATCGCCACCGTGTAAAGGGCTCCGGCGATGCGGACCCACCACAGCGGGAAGACGATCGCGAGGACCATCGCGGTCGTGGCGGCGTTCGCGCTGTGGCCGGAGGGGAACGAGCCGAAGTCGGCGTTCACGAGGATCTCCAGCGGCCGCGGACGACCGACAGCGTTCTTGAGGATCTGCACCAGCAGCCCGCTCAGCGGCGCGGCGATCGCGAAGTACGTCGCCGCCCACCGACCCCGCCAGACCAGCAGCCCCACGAACACGACGAGCGGAATCACGATCGTGCCGACGATCCCGCCGCCGAGGCTGTTCATCACCAGCGACGGCACCAACCAGAACGTCGACCGGTGCTCGATGATCTCGTTCATCCACGCGGTGTCGAACCCGAACGGCTTGTCGTGCTCCCGGTAGAAGATCAGCGCGGCCAGAAGTCACGTGAGCAGCACCGCGAGGCCCGCCGAGATCAGCGGCCAGCGTCGCGCCGCCCGATAGGCGATCGCACCATCGGCCGGGGGTCCGCTGTTCGGCATCAGTGCCGTCCTCCTCGCTCGGCGCGCAGCACGCCGGAGGAGTCCACGCTACGAATGCGCGGGCTCCGGGTGCGGAGGATTCCCCCGCATCCGTTGTGAAAGCACAGAACCTGAGCCCATCGGCTCGGTACCGACCTGGTCGAACCGCGGAGCTTCGGGTCGTTGTGAGCAAACACAACGCAGCACGGCGCATCCCGAGCCGCCGCCCACGTCCCGGCTGGGACTCTGCGGGCATGGACATCTCAACGACGGCAGCACCGTCCCGCGGCCGGCGGCTGCTCAGCAAGGTCCCCGAGGTCACGATCTGGTTCTGGATAATCAAGATCCTCTGCACCACGGTCGGTGAGAGCTTCGCCGACTGGATCAACATGGTCCTCGGCGTCGGCCTCATCGCGACGGCTGTGATCTTCATCATCGTCACCGCGGTCGTGCTCGCCGTGCAGATGCGGCTGCGACGCTACGTGCCCGCCGCGTACTGGCTGACTGTCGTGGTGATGAGCGTCACCGGCACCCTGCTCACCGACATCCTCACCGACCAGCTCGGAGTGCCTCTCTGGGCCAGCTCCCTCGTCTTCTCGCTGCTGCTCGTGATCGTGTTCGGCGTCTGGTATTCGGAGGAGCGCACCCTCTCGATCCACAGCATCGACACCACCCCGCGGGAGGCGTTCTATTGGGTCACCGTCCTGGTCACCTTCGCGCTCGGCACCGCCCTCGGCGACTGGACTCTCGAGCTCACCGGCTGGGGCCCTGGCGTCTCGATCCTCCTGCCCCTCGCCCTGATCGCCATCGTCACGGGCCTCTGGCGCTACGGAGCGAACCCCGTCCTCGCGTTCTGGATCGCCTACATCCTCACTCGCCCCCTCGGCGCCAACATCGGCGACTGGCTCGGCCTCTCCCCCGACGAGCAGGGCCTCGGGCTCGGCACCTTCGTCACCAGCATCGTCTTCCTGCTCGCGATCCTCGCAACGGTCGTGTACCTCTCCCTCAGCAAGGCCGACGTCGACAAGGGCGCGGCCGAGCACCACACCCCGCCCGTCGCTCGGGAGCGACGCTCGCTCGTCGCGTTCGCGGTCCTCGCCGTCGCTGTCGTCGGTCTGCTCGCCTTCACGAACAGCCAGCCGCACACCACTCCGGCACCGGAAGGCGCAGCCCCGGCCTGCGATGCGTCGGGAACGCTGTCCGCAGCTGACGCGAAGGCATCCGTTCAGACCGACTTCCCCTCCGCCGACGTGCAGAACTTCCAGACGATCACCGCCGACACCCTCGCCCTCGTCACCAGCGGCGATCAGGCCGGCGCGAAAGCCCGCGCCACCGACCTCGAGACCGCCTGGGACGACGCGGAGCCCGCACTGAGCGCCGCGAACTGCCAGACGTGGACCTACGTCGACCAGCAGATCGACCCCGTTCTCTCCTCCGTCCGCGCCGGCAGCCCCGACCCGGCCGCCGAGACGACGAGCATCCGGACACTGCTGACCACCCTGACCGGGAAGTAGAGAGGTCGGAGCGAGAGACCTCCTCTTCCACGAACCGCCCCCGGTGCCCCGCTTCCCTCCCTGGGACGCTGGGACGCCGGGGGCGTTCTGCGTCCAGCCGGTCGACGCCCTTCCGCCTCGGACACCGAAGTGTCGAGGCCGGCTCTATCCCGTTACCCCGACGACGACCGGACGAGGAGCACTCCGGCGCAGTAGCTGCGCACCGAAGAGCGTCCCGACCACGACGAGGTACCCGAGCCAGGCGGCGAAGCGGGCGGCGCTGGGATCGGGCGCGACGTTGAAGATTCCTGCCAGGACGACCCCGTACCAGCTCGTCGGCGGGATGAGCGACGACATGTCGAACAGCGCATTCCCCTCTCCGGGGATGAGGCCGGCCTCCTGGAAATCGTGCACGGCGTAGCCGAGCACGCCCGCCGCGACGATCACCAGGAACCATCCAGTCCATGCGAAGAAGCGGCCCAGATCGATCCGGACGAAGCCGAGCGACAGGACGACGGCGAGGACCGCCGCCGTGAGCATACCGAGGACCGCGCCCCACGCCGCGGCTCCAGCGTCTTGATTCGAGGACACGGCCGCCCACAGGAAGAGTGCCGTCTCGACGCCCTCGCGCGCGACGCTCACGAAGCCGAGGACCGCGACCCCGAGAGCACCGCCCGCGATCGCTACTCGTCCCTCGAGATCGCCCTTCAGGGTGCGGGCGTTGCGCGCCATCCAGAAGATCATCCATGTCACCAAAGCCACCGACAGGACCGACAGCGTCCCACCGAGGATCTCCTTCGCCTGAAAACTGAGACCGTACGGACCCCACGTCAGCGCCGCGCCAACTCCGAGCGAGACGGCGATCGCGAAAGCGACGCCGAGCCACAATGCAGGGATCAGGTGCCGGCGGCCGGTTTTCGTCAGCGCGGCGATCAGGATGCCGGCAACGATGCCCGCTTCGAGGCCCTCCCGAAGAGCGATCAGATAATTCGAAAGCACGCAGCATCACCTTTCACCGGAAGTTTGGTGAGGCTTACCTTAGAAATTGACGCTGCCATTGAAGCTGGCTCGCCGCCGTGAACCGCTGTACATCCACACAACGGCTTTCGACCTGTTTTCGCCTCGAATTCCTTGCATCTCACCGATGTTCGCGTCGGTTTCGTGCATCGACGGCATAGCGCACCGCGCGTCGTTGCGGCGTCAGCGTGGAGAACCACCCGGCGCGACGACCGGGGGCTTGAGCGGAGGCAAGGCCCGCAGCTTCAGTGATGCGGAACCGGAGGGGTCTGTGGGTGGAGGGCTGTAACGGGTCTGGTCACGGAACATCGCCCAGATCACGTTGATTCGTCGCCGAGCGAGAGCGATCAGTGCTTGCTTGTGAGACTTGCCTTCCTGTCGCTTGCGTTCGTAGAACGAGCGAGAGACTGGGCAGTTTCTCGAGGCTATGAATGCCGCCTGGAAGCAGGCGTTCAGCAGACGTCGGTCGTAGCGGCGGGGCCGGTGGTGGTTGCCGGAGATCTTCCCGGAGTCACGAGGCACAGGAGCGAGGCCCGCGAAGCTGGCCAGGCGGTCGGGCGTCTCGAACGCGGCGAGGTCGGCGCCGGTCGCGGCGAGGAAGTCTGCTGCAAGCCTTCGGCCGAATCCAGGAGTCGAAACCAAGAGCTCCGCAGAAGGACTGCCCTGAAGCACGGCATCCATTTCCGCCTCGAGGTCGGCCAGCTCGTCCCGGATGCGCAGCAGGTCGTGCGCAGACCGGCTCACCAGCCGAGCCGCAGCCGCCTCCCCAGTCACGGTCGAGGTCTGCTCGCGCGCGGCATCGACCGCGACTTTGGCCACCGCCGTGGACTTCCAGCAGCCCTGCCCCTTCAACCATGCCGCCAACCTGCTCTCCCCCATCCGCCGGATCGCTCCAGGCGTCGCGTACCGGGTGAGCAGTACCAGCGGTCCCCTGGTCGTCGCGTAGTTGAATGCTCCCTCCAGCGACGGGAAGTAGTGGACCAGGATGGCGCGCAGCCGGTTCACGGCGCGGGTGCGGTCGGAATAGGATCCCCCGAAACCCTTCTATGAGTCAGAGTCAATTCAGGCGTAGCAGCGCCTGTCGCTGGCCGGACTAGCTCAAATTGTCCGGGCGCCCCGTAGCCGCCCATCGGGAGGCATTGGCCTGGTGGCGGTAGAGCGTCGCGCGACTCCACCCGACGAGCCGCGCGGCGTCCTCGGGGCAGTGCGGCCGCGAGCTCGCCCGTCGGCGGCGATCAACAGGCGACTCCGACACGATCCAGCACTCGGCACGCGCCGCACTGGAGCTGGTCGATGCTCCCCCTCGATTCCGGTTCCATCGGGACGTCGGCATCGTGCGCGCAGATCCCAAGACGCTGCGCCGCCTTCGTCGCTGGGCAAAGTAGGCCAAACCACTCGCACCAGCAGCAACAGCCCGTGGGACTCCCTTGAGCCGTACTCGCCTGGCCACGCCCATCCACGTTGACCAAAAAGAAAGAGGAGCGCTCGTGACTGACGACATCAGCTTGCTCTACGACGCCGAGACGGCTGACCGCGCCCTGCGAGCTTTCGTGGAGAAGATGGTCGGCTTCACGGGACTCGACATGTGGACCTTGTTCTGCAGTATGGAGCGCGACTCGAACGTCGAGGGCGTCCCCGACGACGTAGCGCTGTGGACCGACTGGATGTTCGAGCTGTGGACCGCGAGCGGCTTCACATACGACGCACCCGCAGCAGAATTCGTGAGCTTCGCGGCCCCACCGAGACGACAGGACGTCACGAACTCCTACTACCCCGTCACTGTGCAGGTTGGCGTCAGCGTGTACCCAGTCAAGATGATGCTCGGCACCGACTCGCTCTGGCCAGCCGAGGCGTCGTCTCGCTCCCGCCCCGGAGGGCGGACCGAGGGAGAGCACTTCGACCTCATCGTCCGAAATCTGCACCTCCTCCTGACCCGGAACCCCGACCTCGAGGACAAGCGCTCGATGCTCGGCCTCCTGTCCTCCTGGGACGTCCCCGGTGCCAGCACGCACCGCGGACCTACCCGGGTGAGGTAAGCCACTGGTGGGGAGTTCGGTTACGGGTCTCCCGACCCGGCCGCCGTGCTTACCCACAGACCTCTGGGGTGACACCAGCCCTCGGAACTGACCGGTTGACGATCGTGCACCGGACGGATTCGCTAGTGGTCCTCGCTCGCCGGTCCTTCTGTGTCAGCGAGGAAGGTGGCGGCGAGTCGAAGGACCTTCTGGCGGTATCGCTCGCCGGCTCCGATGCCTCGTGCGTCGAGCTCGTCATCGACCTCGACAAGGGGCTGCGCAGCTGCCGGTCCTTCGTGGCCAATGCGGTCGTGCACCCAGGAGGAGAAGGAGCGGAGATCCCAGTCCCCGTCGAGCAACCGGAGGCATGCGACGCGCAGCGCGAGAAGCGGGATCTCTTCCCCGTCCCGATCTAGCGGTCGCGCGCCCGCCTCGATGAGTGCCGCGAAGCTGAGGTCGAAGACGTCGGCGGGAGTGGCGCTGGAGTAGAGAGACGCGAGTGCGACGAGGGACACGCCGTCACTCCCCGCTGCGAGAAGATCTGCCGCCAGAGCGATCACATCTCTGGGCTGGACCAGCCCGAAGAAGAGAGCGGCTGTCGCTTCGCGCAGGGTCGCGATCGAAGAGGCGTCACGGTCTTCTTTTGCGACCCGAATCCGGCCTCCTCCGACCAATTGATCACTGCGGCCCTGCCCTGCCGCCGCCGCAGCGGCATCAGCGCGACTCAACACATCGATCGGAACCGGTCGGTGACAAATCGGTCCGCTACTGAACCCATGCTCGAGCTCGTAGACGCACTCCGAGCACACGGGGCTGCCGACCAGGCCGGCGTCCGCGAGGTGCTCCACCCAGGGGTGCGAGCACTCACCACAAACCTCAGCGAGCAGAACCCGGAACCGGGCGCGGCGCGAACGGCGAGCGTCAGCTCGCCGGCGCCACTGCGAGAGGCCGACCATCACGTGAGCGTAGCGAGCGCGCCACCAAGCAATCGCGCGCTTCGCCTCATCCGCATCGCCTCTGGCGTCCCGTTTGGGGATTCCCATACGGACGGTAACTAAGGATCTATCCGGCGGTGATCAGCTCGCCGGGCGCACCGAGAGACGCGAGGTCGACATCGCCCTGTGACGTCAGGAGCTCTCCGCTGATCCCGTCGTAGACGGCGGTGAAGACGTCCACCCGATGGAGGTCGAAGCCATAGGGCACGTCTGTTCTCTCCGCGGGCGCGTGCACGGTCAGCGCCCAGACCGGCTCGTCCTGTGCGACCCAGTAGTGGTCCGCGAGAGCGGGGTCATAAGCGGCGAGCTCCTCGTACGTGGTTCCGACCGCGTAGATCGGGTACTGCTTCTTCTCCTCCGCACTGAGCGTCGAGAGCTGGACTCCGGTGCCGTTGGCCAGGTCGAGCGCCGGGTTCGTCAGCTGCTGGACGTCGATGATCGGCCCCTCAGAGGCGGCGGTGGCGATGGGGGTGCCCGGTGGGCCCTCCGTCGGGACGGTGGGTGTCAGGGACTCCGTCATCTCTGTTGGTTCGGCAGGCGTCTCGGTGGAGATGGGGGTCGTGCTGGCGGTGGCGTCGATGGTGACGGGGCCGGAGCGGATGCGCATCGTCGTGGAGGTCTGGGTAAGGCTGACGTCCTCGGCGCCCAGCACGTCCATGAGCCACTGCTCTCGTTCGTCGGCGGCGTCGAGGCAGCCGACGTACGTCGTCGCGGGGCCTCCGGTGACCACCCATACGGAGGTCTGCAGGCCGGCGGACTGGAGGTCGTAGGTGAGCGTGTTGCAGGGACCGTCGACGCTGAGCTGCGACCGGCCGTCGGTGCCGGTGATGCGAAGGCTGACGGGGTGATCGAGCAGCCATCCGCCTGATCCTTGATCGCCGATGACAGCGGTGGTCTCGTAGACGGGCTTGGTCGCGTCTTCGGCGCTGAGCAGTTCACCCGGCAGCTGCGCCGTCGACGGCGACCCGGGGCTGCTGGCGCTCGTCGCGCATCCACTGGCGAGGAGCGCCGCGGAGAGGCAGAGGGTACTGAGGGCGAGGGTTCTCGTGCGTCTGAAGGTCACTGGTCGACTCCGGTCCGGGTCGTGGGCGGGTTGGTGCAGTCGACTTTGGTGGTCAGGTTCGTGAAGATGACGATTCGGGCGCCCTCCTCGCACACCTGAGTTCCTGCTAGGGAGAACAGGGCGGCGTCCGTTCCGTCTCCGTTGGTGCCCGCGAGCGCAGCGCACGCCGCGGCGAGCGACGCAGTGGAGTGTTCTGCGGGTGTCTGGATCTCGCCCGACAGGGCAACGCCCTGTCCGTCCGGTTCCCAGCAGGTGACGGGCGCTGCGACCGGAGTGCCGCGCTCGGTCGTCACCGCCGTGAGGACTGCCGCGCTGAGGACGGCGCCGGCGATGCCGGCGAGCGTCACCGCCGCGGCCTGGCCGAGACGTCGGCGGCGGCGGATGCGGTGCGCGAGGCGTGCGCTGATGCGCTCGAGCTGCTCGTCGCTCAGGTCAGGATCGTCCATGGTCTTCTGTCCGTTCCGTCAGGGTTCTCGCCAGTGATGTCCGCACCCGCGAGAGGCGGTTGCGGACAGTCCCGTGGGACAGGCCGAGGGAGCGAGCGGCATCGCTGTAGCTGAGGTCGTCCTCGATGCACGCCGTCCAGATCGCCCGGTCCGTCGCGCTCATCTGCTCGACCAGACGCCGCACGTCGAGCAGCCGGTCGCTCGTCTCCGCGTCGACGCCGCGAGAGGCGGTGTCGTCGGAGAGGGGCAGGTGGCGTCGGCGCTGCTCGCGGCGGTTGGTCGAGAAGCTGAGGTTGCGTACCGTGACCAGCAGCCAGGGCAGCACCGACTCCCCCACGATGCGCACGCCCGAGCGGCGCTGCCAGAGCAGGAAGAAGCTCTCCTGCACGACGTCCTCGGCATGACCGGCGTCCGCGAGGAAGCTTCCCGCGGCCCGGTAGACCGCGCGGCCGTGCATCCGGAAGAGAGCATCCAGCGCCGAAGGGTCACCGCCGCGAAGACGATTTACCAGCGTCACCTCAGCAGCACCGACCATCCGACATCACCCCCTCAGTAGTGAATGCCCTCAGAGCACGGTTTCGTCTCAAACTTCACGAACGAACATCGCCGGTCCCGCAATGCGTCTGTGAACGAACGCCTTGCGGACGCTCTCGGTCGCGAGCCGGTAGCTCCTCGTGGTGAGAGCCGCATCACGCCTACTCTTCTCCCGTGGGCGGACTCGAGCTGGGCAGCCGTCGAGGCCGTTTCTCGCCCATTGAGGGGAGACGCCGTGGGTGAAGGTCTGGACAGTTGGGATCCGAGCGGGCTCTCGCCGGACCGGCAGACGCCACCCCGCCAACGACGGTCGGTGAGACTGTCGATCGCGCTGGGCGCTCTAGCCGTAGTGGCGGCCGCGGTTCTGTGGGTAGGTGATCTGCTGTTCGGAGTGCATGGCCCTTCCCACTACGTCAGCATCACCAACGACACCGGAGCCTCACTCACCTGGTCCTGCTCCTGGTCCGATCTTCACCTCGCCGCCGGGGAGACGGGTCAGCTGCGCATCCTCGACCAGCCCGACCAGGACTACGGCTGCGTCCCACAAGCAGCGACCCCCTTCGTAGCGGCGGCGCACAACAACGACATCTGCCCGTCACTGAACTCCATGACCGAGGGAAGGCAGTTCACGGCAACCGACTTCGCGAAGACATACCGCTGCCCGTAGCTGATGCGCGCTTGCGGCGTCGTTCCGAGCTGGCTCGACAGCTGTTCGGGATCATCGCGTCGGGCGGGCGCACCGAGAGCAGCTGTCGGCACGTCCCCCTCGGTCCGGAGGACGGCTAGACCGGCGTCGTACACGGGAGCGCAGAGAACGGCTGCAGCCGCGATCGTCGCTCCCGCGACGACGAAAGGGCGTCCGCGCTCTCTGGGCTCATCCACGAGCCCGGCCACGAGCAATGCGCTGTGGCCCCTGAGGGAACCGCGGCCACTCCATCCGGTCGCCCCAACCTCACGAGAAAGGGAGGAGCGGGGATGACGGCGGATGACCTGCTCTCCCTCAACCCGTTCCGCTTCCCTTCGGACGAGATTCTGCGTGTCGGTGAAGTGTCGCTGCGCGATGACCTCCCTGCGGGGCGCTCGCAGCCGCCTCTGTTGTTCCGGTTCTTGATCGATCCCGTGAAGTGCAGTGCATGATGTCCCGATGACCGTTGGAGAGCCCCCGCGACCGAGTGCAGCGACGCCCGTCGTTCTCGCCTTGGTCTTCGGCGGTCTCGCAGCCGTCATGGGAGCGGTTGCCTCCATCTACATGTGGGACCCGAGCGAGACGTGCCGGACCCGCGGCGGAGGCAGCCTGACCGGAGAGGGGTTCCTCTGGAACCCGCTGTGCTCGGACGGTTCGACCGTTCAGCCGACATGGATGACGTTGACGACTGCTGCGGCGTTGATCGTGGCTGTGACATGCGTCGTCCTCGCGGCCATCCGACGAGCTGAACGCGACGGACAGGAAACGGCGTCGTCCGACGTTCTGCACGACTTCTCGCGCCAGACCCTGCCGGAGGACAACCGGCTCCGCAAGCTGGGCGACGAATGGTGAGAGACGGCGGCTCCCAGGGGTTCTATCGTCCCGCCGTCGCGATGCGGCGTGCGTCGGTCCAAGGCGTTTAGGTGATCGCTCGACGATCCCCATACGGGACGCGCACAAGGCGCTCGGGTTCGCGAGACTGAACTGATGTCGGGGTTGCTGGTCATCGATCTCGTGTCGCGCGTGATCAGAGCCCGCTGCGGCCGAGCCGCGGCGCACGAGAGGTGACGCGCCCGACGTCGGGAATCAGCACGCCTCATGATCCACGGCGACGGAGGACAGGACATCAACCGGCCGATCTGCGGCGTCGGCTCAGTGCCCAGACGAGCGCGCCCGCGAGGAGCACCGCGCAGGTCAGCCCGGCGACGTGCAGGACGAGCGAGAGCGTCCCGTTCTCGGGGAGCAGAAAGCCGTAGGGCACCCACCCGTCGGTCGCTCCGCGGACGAGCACGACGACGACCCAGACGATCGGGTAGGGCAGGACCACCCACAGCCGGCGCCAGGAGAGCGGTCCGCGGTCGGCGACGACGATCCAGTCGAGGAGGACGAGCGCGGGGAGCACCACGTGCAGGACGGCGCTGACCCAGGGCGGAGCCGTCCCGGTACCGGGTACGAGGGTGTTGTAGATCACGGCGACGACGATCGAGTAGGCCGTCGCCGCGCCGCGGACGTAGCTCAGCCACACCGGCGTCGGACGGCGGGCGAGCGCGACCGATCCGGCGACGATGAGCACCGCGCTCGCGAGGAGGCTGGTCTGGTTCGTGAAGTAGCCGAAGTAGTCGAACGGATTCGGGTCGCCGGCCGCGATGCTCAGCGCGTAGGTGTGGAGGATCACCGCGACCGCGGCTGCACCGACGGCGATGCGCTCTACACCCACGAAAGGGCGGGTCAGTGCCGGGGAACTCATCGGGTCAGCCTAGGAGCCGTCGGGCTTCCTGATGACCCGCAGCAGACCGGCTGACAGCGGTCAGCCCGCCGGCACCGTCCGCATCTCCTCGCCCACCGAGGTGTGCAGATCGCCGCTTCGACTGGGGCTCTGCACCATCGATGACTCTGTCCGAGTGCGAATGACGGGGGTCCGTGTCACCCTGACTGCATGGGTTAACTCCCGGCCGGCGCTGGGCTCTGCCTCTCCCCTTCGTCTCTTCCCAGCCGGTGCAGCACTGACGGGATCGGGCAGGCTCGCCTGGCTAGCGCTACCGAGGGGTGGGTGCTTGCATGGCCCTCATGTCGACCCCATTCACGCCTCAGCCCTCCTCGCCCCGCGCGGAACCGCACGACAGCGCGATTTCAGGGCGGCTGAACTGGTTGCGAGCGGGCGTGCTCGGCGCGAACGACGGCATCGTCTCGGTCGCCGCTCTCGTCGTGGGTGTCGCCGGAGCGACGACCGCCACGGCACCGATCCTGACGGCGGGCGTCGCAGGGGTCGTCGGCGGTGCGATCTCGATGGCGCTCGGCGAGTACGTGTCGGTGAGCAGCCAGAGCGACAGCCAGCGCGCACTGATCGCGAAGGAGCGGGTCGAGCTGGCCGAGGATCCCGACGGGGAGCTCGAAGAACTCGCCTGGCTCTATCGAGCGCGTGGCCTGACCCCGGAGACAGCGCATCAGGTCGCCCGCGAGCTGACCGAGAACGACGCTCTGACCGCACATCTGGAAGCGGAGCTCGGATTGAACGAGGAAGCGGTCGCCAGCCCGCTCGCCGCCGCCGGCGCCTCGGCGCTGGCGTTCCTCCTGGGAGCCGTGCTGCCGCTGCTGGCGATCCTGCTCCCTCCGCCGGACTGGAGGGTTCCGGTGACCTTCGCCGTGGTGCTGATCGCCCTCGCCGCGACCGGATACATCAGCGCACGGGTCGGCGGCAGCCCGGCTCTGCGCCCGATGATCCGCATCGTCGTCGGCGGCGCTCTGGCCCTCGCGGCGACGTTCCTGATCGGCCTGCTGCTCGGCACGTCCGGCGCAGTCTGATGTCCCGGATCCTCGTCGTCGAGGACGACCCGCAGATGGGTGCCCTCGTCGAGCGGGGACTGCGGGAGGACGGCTACGACGTGCAGCTCGTCGACAACGGCGTCGACGCGCTGATCGCCTTCACCGCGGGAGACGTCGATGTCGCCGTCGTCGACGTGATGCTGCCAGGGATGACCGGGTTCGAGGTCTGCCGACGGATGCGGGAGTCGGGCAGCACCGTCCCGGTCGTGCTGATCACGGCGCGGGACGCCGTCGAGGACCGGATCTTCGGGCTGGACTCGGGCGCCGACGACTATGTCACCAAGCCGTTCCACTTCGGCGAGCTGAGCGCCCGGATCCGCGCACAGATCCGGCGCCGAGCCAGCGGCCCGCAGCCAGTGGTCCAGATCGGAGCGCTGCGCCTGGATGCCCTGTCCGTGCGCGCGACGGTCCGAGAGCGTCCCTTCGCGCTGAGTGTCAAGGAGCTCACGCTGCTGCGCTTCTTCGCCGTGCATCTCGATGAGGTACTGACCCGGACGGAGATCCTCGCCGAAGTGTGGGGGTCTACGGAGACGTTCGAGCCGACCCTCGTGGATCAGTACGTCAGCTACCTCCGCAAGAAGCTCGCCCTCGCCGACACAGGCCTCCGGATCACGACCGTCCGCGGCGCCGGATACCGGCTGGAGCGCGCCGAGTGAGGCTGCTGCGCTCCCTGTCGATCCGCTCCCGGATCACCCTCGGCAGCCTCCTCGTCGCGCTGATCGGGGTCGGCGTGATCACCCTCGTGCTGCACGGGCAGTTCCGCAGCATCGTCGTCGCGTCCGAGGTGACCCTCGCCGAGGGCGACCTCGCCCCGTATCTCGCCGATCTGGGATCGGACCCGACCGAGACCCCCGACCCTCCGGCCGAGGGGATCCTGATCTTCGCGCGCGCTCCCGGCGGAGCGGTCCCCGTCGATACGATGCCGCACGACGTCCACGAGGTTCTGGAGCGCAGCACCGGCAGCGACGGCACCTCGACGGTGATGACCGACGAGGACGTCCGGTTCACGATCGTCTCCCGGACCCTGGACACGAGTGCGGGCACGTGGGAGCTGTGGGCGGCTCGCAGCGGCGCCGGCAGCGACCTGACCGTCGCGGCCCTGGACCGGACGCTGCTCGTCAGCGCCGCGGCCCTCGTGATCCTGTCCGCCCTCGCCGCATGGCTGCTCACCGGCGCCGCCCTGCGTCCGGTCGAGCGGATGCGCCGCACCGCCGCGTCGCTCGGCGACCGGCACGGCGGCGAGCTTCCCGTAGGCCCGGCGACTGATGAGCTGTCGGATCTGGCGGAGACGTTGAACGCGTTCATCGCTCGGACGCGGGACACCGCCGATCGGGAGCGGCAGATGGTGTCCGCGGCAAGCCACGAGATCCGCACGCCGCTGGCAGTCGTCATCACCCAGCTCGAACTCGCGCACCGGCACTTCGGCGACGCGGACGCCCTCGAAGAAGAGATTCGCGCCGCCGAGGGGTCCCTCGCCCGCCTGTCCCGCCTGGCGACGAACCTCCTGGAGCTCTCCCGGCTGGACGCCGCCCCGCCCGTCACCGCGCGCGCGACGGCGAGCGAGCTGGAGACCGAGCTGATGGACTCCGTCGACCGGCTGAGGACGATCACCGGCGGCACCGGCCCCGACATCGAGCTCGATACCGCGATCGAGCGCGCCGACGCGCCCTACCCGCTCTCGGTGAGCGCGTTCTCGCGGATCCTCGACAATCTCGGCGCGAATGCGATCGCCGCAACACCTCCTGCCGGACGCATCACCCTCCTCCTCGAGCAGCACGATTCCACCCTCGAGCTGAGCGTCCGGGACACTGGGCACGGCATCCCGGAGGAGTTCGTGCCGCACGCGTTCGAACGCTTCTCTCGACCCGACGAGGCGCGCACCAGCCGCGACGGCGGCAGCGGGCTCGGGCTCGCCCTCGTCGCAGCTCTCGTTGACACCGCGGACGGATCGGTCACCATCGAGAACTGTCGACCCGCCGGAGTGAGGGTGACGGTCGTGCTGCCCGAGCGGTGACATGTGAGACCTCGAACACGAATCGGGCTCCGGCGGGGAATCGGCACGCATCCCTCATAGTCGACACCAAGACTCCCCCGCGACGGTAGGAGCGCGCCCCCGGAAACCCGAGGTCGGCGCATGCGACACCGACCGGAGGGCGCCGCCGTGAGCACCACGATCCGACCGACCAACGCACCCGCACCCCACGCGCCGACCACGCTGCGGCGGTCGCAGGCCGACCGCGAGCGATCCCTGCGTCGGCGCCTGCGTTCCGCGGACGCGCTCGTCACCGCCAGCTGGGTCTCGGTCGCCCTCGCCATCGCGCTCTACCTCGCAGCCGGCGGGCCCGCGGAGGCCACCGATATCGCCGGAGCTCTCACGGCCGCAGGGATCGTCGCCGGCCTCGTCGGCACCGACCTGATCCTGGTCATGCTCGTCCTCGCCGCCCGGATCCCCTGGATCGATCGCACCTTCGGCCAGGACACCGCGATGGCGCTGCACCGTCGCCTCGGCAAGCCCGCCCTGTCTCTGATCCTCGGGCACGGTGCCCTGCTCACCGTCGGCTACGCCCTCACCGACGGGCTGACGCTGTGGAACGAGACACTCGCTCTGTACTCCGGCGCCGACATGCTCCTGGCGCTGCTCGGCAGCACCCTGCTGGTGCTCGTCGTCGTCACCTCCCTCGTCGCCGTGCGCCGCCGCTTCGCGTACGAGGCGTGGCACGCGATCCACCTCCTCAGCTACGCGGCGGTCCTCGTCGCCGTCCCCCACCAGCTCTCCGCCGGCCAGGTCCTCGCCGGGAGCACCCCGCAGCGCGTCTACTGGCTCGCCCTCTACGTCCTGGCGTTCGGAGCGATCGCCAGGTTCCGGTTCGCGGTGCCCGTACTCGCCACCCTGCGGCACCGGATCCAGGTCGAGGCCGTCGAGACGATCGCCCCCGGCGTCTTCTCCATCCACCTCTCCGGCCGCGACCTCTCCCGCCTCGGCGTGATCGGCGGGCAGTACGCGATCTGGCGGTTCTGGAGCCACGGCACCTGGTGGCACGCCCACCCGATCTCCTTCTCCGCCGTCCCGACCGACACTCGCGCGCGGATCACCGTCCGCGCACTCGGAGCCGGGACCGACCGGCTCGCACGACTGCGCTCCGGGACTGCGGTCTCGATCGAGGGCCCTTACGGGATCTTCACCGACGTCGCCCGCACCGCCCCGCGCCTCGCGATCATCGCCGCCGGCATCGGCATCACCCCCGCTCGAGCGCTCCTCGAGCACGGCGGCCTGCGCCCCGGCGAGGCCACCGTCCTGCTGCGCGCCACCGACGACTCCCAGACCTACCTCTGGGACGAGACACAGACACTGGTCCGCAGCAGCCACGGCGCACTGTTCGGGATGATCGGCCGGCGGCCCGCAGGGCTCGCGACGTGGATGTCCGCCGAGTCCGTCGCCCGCGGTGTGACGCTCGCCTCGGCGCTGCCGGGCCTGCTCGACTCCGACCTGTTCGTCTGCGGTCCCACCGCCTGGGCCGACCTCGTCGTCCGCGACGCGCGAGCGGCAGGCCTGCCCGACCGGCAGATCCACGTGGAGAGGTTCGACTGGTGAGAACACGAGCAGCAGTCGCCAGCGTCCTCGCCTCCCTCGCCGTCCTCGTCGGCGGCTGGCAGATGGGATCAGCCGGCGCCACCGGTTCCCCGCTCGCCACCGGGACGAGCGCCACCACAGCCACGGAAGGAGCGGCTCCCGCGGTGACCACGCCGACCCCGGCCGGCGCCCCCGCCTCGACGACGCCCTCCGCCGGCGCGCCCACCGACCCGTCGGCCGGTACGAGCTCGACGGCCACTGCGAGCCCGTCCGCCTCGGCCGACGGCACGTGGACCGGCTCATCTGTTCCGACTCGCTTCGGCGCTGTGCAGGTCGCGATCACCGTCGCCGGCGGGCAGATCACCGACGTCACGGCCGTGCACCTCACGGACAAGGACGGCCGGTCCGTGTCGATCTCGCACCGGGCCGCGCCGATCCTGCGTCAAGAAGTCCTCGCCGCCCAGTCCGCGAACGTGCAGGCGGTCAGCGGAGCGACCTACACCAGCGACGGGTACCTCACCTCCCTGCAATCGGCGATCGACCAGGCCGGACTCTGACCGTGCACACGTTCACGACGATGGGCACCGTCGTCAGCCTGCGCGCCGCCGACGACACCCCGGTCGGCGACGTCGAAGCCGTCTTCGCCGACGCCGACGCCCGCTTCAGCCTGTACCGGCCGGAGTCGGAGGCGTCCCGGATCGCCCGCGGCGAGCTCGCGCTGACGGCCGCGTCCGAGCAGATGCGGACCGCCTACACCGAATCGCTGCACTGGCGAACGGCGACGGACGGCGCCTTCACCCCGCACCGGCCCGACGGGGTCATCGACCTCGCCGGAACCGTCAAAGCGACCACCATGGCGCACGCGGCCCGGCTGCTCGGCGACGGCGAATGGCTCCTCGATGTCGGGGGAGACGTCCTCACCTCGCCCGCCGACAGCTGGACGATCGGGATCGTGGATCCCGGCGACCGGCAGGCGCTGCTCTGCATCGTCCCCCTCGGCGACGGTCGCCGCGCGATCGCCACCTCCGGGGCCGCCGAACGCGGAGAGCACGTCTGGCGCCGACCTGCCGAGCCCGGTGACGTCCCCTTCGTGCAGGTGTCCGTGATCGCCGAGGACATCGTCACCGCCGACGTCCTCGCGACCGCGATCCTCGCCGGCGGCGTCGGGACGCTCGACACCGTCACCGACCGCTTCGACGTCGACGTCCTCACCATCGACGCCGCCGGTGCCCTTCTCGTGACCGACCGGCTCCGCCGCCTGATCGCACCGGCGAGCCGGCACACGTCCTGACTCCGCTCGGTCGGCTCCTCGCATATCGGCGGTGAAGCGGGGAGTCGGCTCGGAGGACGGGCGAGTGATCGTTCGAGGGCTCACACGAACACGTCCAACGGCAGAGCGCGCAGGGCGGGGCGCGTTAGCGTCACGAGGACAGCCCCCCTCTCGACCGAAGGCGCCCCCGATGAACGACTGGCAGATCAACGGCCTCCCCCTCCACCCGCTCCTCGTGCACGCCGTCGTGGTTCTGCTCCCCCTCGCCGCACTGATGCTCATCCTCGGCAGCCTCTGGCCGGCCGCCCGCCGCAAGTTCGGGATCCTCACCCCGATCATCGCCCTCGCCGCGCTGATCGCCGTCCCGCTCACCACGCAGGCCGGTGAAGCGCTCGAACGACAGACGGAGCCGTCCGCGATCCTCGAGAAGCACACCGAGCTCGGCGACCACCTGCTCCCCTGGGCTGCCGGCCTGTTCCTCGTCGCCCTGGTCCAGTGGCTCTGGTTCCGCCGCACGCGACGAACCGAGGACCGAGCCGCCACCACCCGCCGCCCCCTCGTCGGAATCGTGCTCGCCGTCGCAGCGATCGCCATCTCCGTCGGAGCGACCATCGACGTCATCCGCATCGGCGACTCCGGCGCACAAGCCGTCTGGTCCGACTCCACCTCGAGCACCAGCACCGATCAGGCACCCGCGCCCGACAGCGACGACGACTGACCCACCCGCTCTCGGGCGCTGCCCTCTCCGGCTGACACCGCCCCCTCTTCGCAGGAGGATGGTGTGAGTGCCTCAGCACTCGACGCCATCTGCGAGGTCCTCGGCTGCCAGGTGGGCGACATCCTGACTCACGTGCCGGACGACGTCGGGAGCAGTACGGATCGGCTCGGTGACCGAGCGGCCCGCTGACACGTCGCACCTCGGTGGTCGACTGGTCACCGCGGGCGTCGTCCAGCTGGTGGCCGTCGTCGCGCTCAATGTGCTGGGGCCGATCGTGCCCGTCTGAAGGATCTCCGGCCCGAGCGCTCAGGGTCCACTGCGGTCCCCGATCTGTCGCCTCTGCTCTGCTGGGCGATCGCCGCGGCGGTGTTCCTCGTCTGGGCCTGGTCGACGGCGTGGCCGGCCGGCCCGGAACGCACCCGCGACCTCGCCCGCCACGAGGACCGGTCCCGGAAGCTGGTCGACTCGCTCATCATCGCCGCCACCTTCTTCAGCCTCGTCCTCGTGGTCGTCGCACTCCTCCGCAGCCAGCAGAAGGACCCCGTCGGATCCGCGGCCGCGATCCTCGCGGTCGTCGGGGTCGTCGCGCCCCGGGCGCTCATCAACACCGTCTACGCCTTCAAGTACGCGCGCATGGACTACCTCGACGACCGCCACCGCTTCGACTTCGACCAGGACGAGGAACCGTCCTACAGCGACTTCGCCTACACCGCGTTCTCGATCGGGATGGCCTACAGCGCGAGCAGCATCACCCAGTCCTCCACCCCCTCACGCCGCGTAGCCCTGGCCCACGCCCTGCTGTCCTACTTCTTCGGCACCTTCGTCGTCGCCGTCGCCATCAACCGGATCACCGGCCTCACCCAGGGAGGGTGAGGAGCGCCGCACATCCTCAGGCAGGCGTGTCGGAGCTCGATACTGATGTCATGGCATCACCCCTCGTCTCCGACGTCGCTCACTCCGGTCTCACCGTGGCCGACCTCGACGACGCGCTGGTGCTGTGGTGCTCCGGTCTCGGGTTCGTGCTCGAGCGCACCTTCACGCTCGACGTCGACGTCACGGCGGCGACCACGGGCGTCCGTGGAGCCGTGATCCGCGCAGCGACGGTGACCCTCGGCCCCCACCGGGTGGAGCTGCTGCAGTACGACCCGCCCCGACAGCTCGAGTCCGCCGGCTCGCCCGCACAGGTCGGCACGGTGCACATCGCGCTCACGGTCTCGGACCTCGATCGTGTCCTCGAGCTCTGCGCTGGACACGGTTGGAGACCGGTCGGGACACCTCACCGGATGACCGCTGGCGCCCGAGCCGGCACGCGCATCATCTACCTCGAAGGTGCCCTCGGCGGATTCCTCGAACTGATCGCGCCCCCGCAGCTCCCGTAGGCCGCGTCGGCCGATCGCGTCGAGGGCCCGATCTCTCAGCCCGCCAACCTCGCCATCCACTCCTCCACCGCGTCGGGCGTGCGCGGCATCGCCGCCGAGAGCAGGATCGACGACGTCTCCGTGACCACGAGGTCGTCCTCGATCCGGATGCCCAGGCCCCGCAGCTCGGCGGGGACCGTCAGGTCGCCCGGCTGGAAGTAGAGGCCCGGCTCCACGGTGAGGGTGTGGCCGGCCGCGAGCACTCCGCCGAGGTAGGTCTCGTGCGGAGCGTGGTTGCAGTCGTGCACGTCCATCCCGAGCATGTGCCCGGCGCGGGAGATGCTCCACCGGCGGTGGTACGACGCGGACGGGGCCATGGCCTCGTCGACGGAGCAGCGGATCAGGCCGAGGTCGATCAATCCCTCGGTGAGGGCTCGCCCGCACGCGTCCTGGTCGAGGGACAGGGGCCGGCCTACGGATCGGTCGTCGCCTCGGGAGCGCACGCCACGACCCTCCACTACACGCGGAACACCGGGCCCCTCGCCGACGGCGACCTCGTCCTGATGGACATGGGCGTCGAGCTGCCCTCGCTCTACGCCGCCGACATCACCCGCACCTTCCCGGTCAGCGGGGAGTTCACTCCGCTGCAGCGGGACGTGTACTCGATCGTGCTGCGCGCGCAGCAGGCCGGCATCGACTCCCTGCGCGCGGGAGTGCGCTTCCAGGACTACCAGGACGCGTGCGGGCGAGCCCTCACCGAGGGATTGATCGACCTCGGCCTGATCCGCTGCTCCGTCGACGAGGCCATGGCCCCGTCCGCGTCGTACCACCGCCGGTGGAGCATCTCCCGCGCCGGGCACATGCTCGGGATGGACGTGCACGACTGCAACCACGCTCCGCACGAGACCTACCTCGGCGGAGTGCTCGCGGCCGGCCACACCCTCACCGTGGAGCCGGGCCTCTACTTCCAGCCGGGCGACCTGACGGTCCCCGCCGAGCTGCGGGGCCTGGGCATCCGGATCGAGGACGACCTCGTGGTCACGGAGACGTCGTCGATCCTGCTCTCGGCGGCGATGCCGCGCACGCCCGACGCGGTGGAGGAGTGGATGGCGAGGTTGGCGGGCTGAGAGATCGGGCCCTCGACGCGATCGGCCGACGCGGCCTACGGGAGCTGCGGGGGCGCGATCAGTTCGAGGAATCCGCCGAGGGCACCTTCGAGGTAGATGATGCGCGTGCCGGCTCGGGCGCCAGCGGTCATCCGGTGAGGTGTCCCGACCGGTCTCCAACCGTGTCCAGCGCAGAGCTCGAGTACACGATCGAGGTTCGAGACGGTGAGCGCGATGTGCACCGTGCCGACCTGTGCGGGCGAGCCGGCGGACTCGAGCTGTCGGGGCGGGTCGTACTGCAGCAGCTCCACCCGGTGGGGGCCGAGGGTCACCGTCGCTGCGCGGATCACGGCTCCACGGACGCCCGTGGTCGCCGCCGTGACGTCGACGTCGAGCGTGAAGGTGCGCTCGAGCACGAACCCGAGACCGGAGCACCACAGCACCAGCGCGTCGTCGAGGTCGGCCACGGTGAGACCGGAGTGAGCGACGTCGGAGACGAGGGGTGATGCCATGACATCAGTATCGAGCTCCGACACGCCTGCCTGAGGATGTGCGGCGCTCCTCACCCTCCCTGGGTGAGGCCGGTGATCCGGTTGATGGCGACGGCGACGACGAAGGTGCCGAAGAAGTAGGACAGCAGGGCGTGGGCCAGGGCTACGCGGCGTGAGGGGGTGGAGGACTGGGTGATGCTGCTCGCGCTGTAGGCCATCCCGATCGAGAACGCGGTGTAGGCGAAGTCGCTGTAGGACGGTTCCTCGTCCTGGTCGAAGTCGAAGCGGTGGCGGTCGTCGAGGTAGTACATGCGCGCGTACTTGAAGGCGTAGACGGTGTTGATGAGCGCCCAGGCCGCGACGACCCCGACGACCGCGAGGATCGCGGCCGCGGATCCGACGGGGTCCTTCTGCTGGCTGCGGAGGAGTGCGACGACCACGAGGACGAGGCTGAAGAAGGTGGCGGCGATGATGAGCGAGTCGACCAGCTTCCGGGACCGGTCCTCGTGGCGGGCGAGGTCGCGGGTGCGTTCCGGGCCGGCCGGCCACGCCGTCGACCAGGCCCAGACGAGGAACACCGCCGCGGCGATCGCCCAGCAGAGCAGAGGCGACAGATCGGGGACCGCAGTGGACCCTGAGCGCTCGGGCCGGAGATCCTTCAGACGGGCACGATCGGCCCCAGCACATTGAGCGCGACGACGGCCACCAGCTGGACGACGCCCGCGGTGACCAGTCGACCACCGAGGTGCGACGTGTCAGCGGGCCGCTCGGTCACCGAGCCGATCCGTACTGCTCCCGACGTCGTCCGGCACGTGAGTCAGGATGTCGCCCACCTGGCAGCCGAGGACCTCGCAGATGGCGTCGAGTGCTGAGGCACTCACACCATCCTCCTGCGAAGAGGGGGCGGTGTCAGCCGGAGAGGGCAGCGCCCGAGAGCGGGTGGGTCAGTCGTCGTCGCTGTCGGGCGCGGGTGCCTGATCGGTGCTGGTGCTCGAGGTGGAGTCGGACCAGACGGCTTGTGCGCCGGAGTCGCCGATGCGGATGACGTCGATGGTCGCTCCGACGGAGATGGCGATCGCTGCGACGGCGAGCACGATTCCGACGAGGGGGCGGCGGGTGGTGGCGGCTCGGTCCTCGGTTCGTCGCGTGCGGCGGAACCAGAGCCACTGGACCAGGGCGACGAGGAACAGGCCGGCAGCCCAGGGGAGCAGGTGGTCGCCGAGCTCGGTGTGCTTCTCGAGGATCGCGGACGGCTCCGTCTGTCGTTCGAGCGCTTCACCGGCCTGCGTGGTGAGCGGGACGGCGATCAGCGCGGCGAGGGCGATGATCGGGGTGAGGATCCCGAACTTGCGGCGGGCGGCCGGCCAGAGGCTGCCGAGGATGAGCATCAGTGCGGCGAGGGGGAGCAGAACCACGACGGCGTGCACGAGGAGCGGGTGGAGGGGGAGGCCGTTGATCTGCCAGTCGTTCATCGGGGGCGCCTTCGGTCGAGAGGGGGGCTGTCCTCGTGACGCTAACGCGCCCCGCCCTGCGCGCTCTGCCGTTGGACGTGTTCGTGTGAGCCCTCGAACGATCACTCGCCCGTCCTCCGAGCCGACTCCCCGCTTCACCGCCGATATGCGAGGAGCCGACCGAGCGGAGTCAGGACGTGTGCCGGCTCGCCGGTGCGATCAGGCGGCGGAGCCGGTCGGTCACGAGAAGGGCACCGGCGGCGTCGATGGTGAGGACGTCGACGTCGAAGCGGTCGGTGACGGTGTCGAGCGTCCCGACGCCGCCGGCGAGGATCGCGGTCGCGAGGACGTCGGCGGTGACGATGTCCTCGGCGATCACGGACACCTGCACGAAGGGGACGTCACCGGGCTCGGCAGGTCGGCGCCAGACGTGCTCTCCGCGTTCGGCGGCCCCGGAGGTGGCGATCGCGCGGCGACCGTCGCCGAGGGGGACGATGCAGAGCAGCGCCTGCCGGTCGCCGGGATCCACGATCCCGATCGTCCAGCTGTCGGCGGGCGAGGTGAGGACGTCTCCCCCGACATCGAGGAGCCATTCGCCGTCGCCGAGCAGCCGGGCCGCGTGCGCCATGGTGGTCGCTTTGACGGTTCCGGCGAGGTCGATGACCCCGTCGGGCCGGTGCGGGGTGAAGGCGCCGTCCGTCGCCGTTCGCCAGTGCAGCGATTCGGTGTAGGCGGTCCGCATCTGCTCGGACGCGGCCGTCAGCGCGAGCTCGCCGCGGGCGATCCGGGACGCCTCCGACTCCGGCCGGTACAGGCTGAAGCGGGCGTCGGCGTCGGCGAAGACGGCTTCGACGTCGCCGACCGGGGTGTCGTCGGCGGCGCGCAGGCTGACGACGGTGCCCATCGTCGTGAACGTGTGCACGGTCAGAGTCCGGCCTGGTCGATCGCCGATTGCAGGGAGGTGAGGTACCCGTCGCTGGTGTAGGTCGCTCCGCTGACCGCCTGCACGTTCGCGGACTGGGCGGCGAGGACTTCTTGACGCAGGATCGGCGCGGCCCGGTGCGAGATCGACACGGACCGGCCGTCCTTGTCCGTGAGGTGCACGGCCGTGACGTCGGTGATCTGCCCGCCGGCGACGGTGATCGCGACCTGCACAGCGCCGAAGCGAGTCGGAACAGATGAGCCGGTCCACGTGCCGTCGGCCGAGGCGGACGGGCGCGCAGGGGCCGTCGAGCGCGTACCGGCCGGCGGGTAGGTGGGCGCGCCGGCGGAGGGCGTCGTCGAGGCGGGGGCGCCGGCCGGGGTCGGCGTGGTCACCGCGGGAGCCGCTCCTTCCGTGGCTGTGGTGGCGCTCGTCCCGGTGGCGAGCGGGGAACCGGTGGCGCCGGCTGATCCCATCTGCCAGCCGCCGACGAGGACGGCGAGGGAGGCGAGGACGCTGGCGACTGCTGCTCGTGTTCTCACCAGTCGAACCTCTCCACGTGGATCTGCCGGTCGGGCAGGCCTGCCGCTCGCGCGTCGCGGACGACGAGGTCGGCCCAGGCGGTGGGACCGCAGACGAACAGGTCGGAGTCGAGCAGGCCCGGCAGCGCCGAGGCGAGCGTCACACCGCGGGCGACGGACTCGGCGGACATCCACGTCGCGAGCCCTGCGGGCCGCCGGCCGATCATCCCGAACAGTGCGCCGTGGCTGCTGCGGACCAGTGTCTGTGCCTCGGCCCAGAGGGAGGGCGGGGAGTCGTCGGTGGCGCGCAGCAGGAGGGTGGCCTCGCCGGGGCGCAGGCCGCCGTGCTCGAGGAGCGCTCGAGCGGGGGTGATGCCGATGCCGGCGGCGATGATCGCGAGGCGCGGGGCGGTGCGGGCGACGTCGGTGAAGATCCCGTAAGGGCCCTCGATCGAGACCGCAGTCCCGGAGCGCAGTCGTGCGAGCCGGTCGGTCCCGGCTCCGAGTGCGCGGACGGTGATCCGCGCGCGAGTGTCGGTCGGGACGGCGGAGAAGGAGATCGGGTGGGCGTGCCACCAGGTGCCGTGGCTCCAGAACCGCCAGATCGCGTACTGCCCGCCGATCACGCCGAGGCGGGAGAGGTCGCGGCCGGAGAGGTGGATGGAGAAGACGCCGGGGGCGATCGTCTCGACGGCCTCGACCTGGATCCGGTGCCGCAGGGTGGCGAGTACGGGCACCGCGAACCGGAACCTGGCGATCGCTCCGAACGCCAGGACGTAGAGGGCGAGCCAGTAGACGCGCTGCGGGGTGCTCCCGGCGAGGACCTGGCCGGCGGAGAGCTGGTGGGGGACGGCGACGAGGACCGCCGCGTAGCTGAGGAGGTGGATCGCGTGCCACGCCTCGTACGCGAAGCGGCGGCGCACGGCGACGAGGGAGGTGACGACGACGAGCACCAGCAGGGTGCTGCCGAGCAGCGCCAGGAGCATGTCGGCGCCGGAGTACAGAGCGAGTGTCTCGTTCCACAGCGTCAGCCCGTCGGTGAGGGCGTAGCCGACGGTGAGCAGGGCACCGTGCCCGAGGATCAGAGACAGGGCGGGCTTGCCGAGGCGACGGTGCAGCGCCATCGCGGTGTCCTGGCCGAAGGTGCGATCGATCCAGGGGATCCGGGCGGCGAGGACGAGCATGACCAGGATCAGGTCGGTGCCGACGAGGCCGGCGACGATCCCTGCGGCCGTGAGAGCTCCGGCGATATCGGTGGCCTCCGCGGGCCCGCCGGCTGCGAGGTAGAGCGCGATGGCGAGGGCGACCGAGACCCAGCTGGCGGTGACGAGCGCGTCCGCGGAACGCAGGCGCCGACGCAGGGATCGCTCGCGGTCGGCCTGCGACCGCCGCAGCGTGGTCGGCGCGTGGGGTGCGGGTGCGTTGGTCGGTCGGATCGTGGTGCTCACGGCGGCGCCCTCCGGTCGGTGTCGCATGCGCCGACCTCGGGTTTCCGGGGGCGCGCTCCTACCGTCGCGGGGGAGTCTTGGTGTCGACTATGAGGGATGCGTGCCGATTCCCCGCCGGAGCCCGATTCGTGTTCGAGGTCTCACATGTCACCGCTCGGGCAGCACGACCGTCACCCTCACTCCGGCGGGTCGACAGTTCTCGATGGTGACCGATCCGTCCGCGGTGTCAACGAGAGCTGCGACGAGGGCGAGCCCGAGCCCGCTGCCGCCGTCGCGGCTGGTGCGCGCCTCGTCGGGTCGAGAGAAGCGTTCGAACGCGTGCGGCACGAACTCCTCCGGGATGCCGTGCCCAGTGTCCCGGACGCTCAGCTCGAGGGTGGAATCGTGCTGCTCGAGGAGGAGGGTGATGCGTCCGGCAGGAGGTGTTGCGGCGATCGCATTCGCGCCGAGATTGTCGAGGATCCGCGAGAACGCGCTCACCGAGAGCGGGTAGGGCGCGTCGGCGCGCTCGATCGCGGTATCGAGCTCGATGTCGGGGCCGGTGCCGCCGGTGATCGTCCTCAGCCGGTCGACGGAGTCCATCAGCTCGGTCTCCAGCTCGCTCGCCGTCGCGCGCGCGGTGACGGGCGGGGCGGCGTCCAGCCGGGAGAGCTCCAGGAGGTTCGTCGCCAGGCGGGACAGGCGGGCGAGGGACCCCTCGGCGGCGCGAATCTCTTCTTCGAGGGCGTCCGCGTCGCCGAAGTGCCGGTGCGCGAGTTCGAGCTGGGTGTTGACGACTGCCAGCGGCGTGCGGATGTCGTGGCTTGCCGCGGACACCATCTGCCGCTCCCGATCGGCGGTGTCCCGCGTCCGAGCGATGAACGCGTTCAACGTCTCCGCCAGATCCGACAGCTCATCAGTCGCCGGGCCTACGGGAAGCTCGCCGCCGTGCCGGTCGCCGAGCGACGCGGCGGTGCGGCGCATCCGCTCGACCGGACGCAGGGCGGCGCCGGTGAGCAGCCATGCGGCGAGGGCGGACAGGATCACGAGGGCCGCGGCGCTGACGAGCAGCGTCCGGTCCAGGGCCGCGACGGTCAGGTCGCTGCCGGCGCCGCTGCGAGCCGCCCACAGCTCCCACGTGCCCGCACTCGTGTCCAGGGTCCGGGAGACGATCGTGAACCGGACGTCCTCGTCGGTCATCACCGTCGAGGTGCCGTCGCTGCCGGTGCTGCGCTCCAGAACCTCGTGGACGTCGTGCGGCATCGTATCGACGGGGACCGCTCCGCCGGGAGCGCGCGCGAAGATCAGGATCCCCTCGGCCGGAGGGTCGGGGGTCTCGGTCGGGTCCGATCCCAGATCGGCGAGATACGGGGCGAGGTCGCCCTCGGCGAGGGTCACCTCGGACGCGACGACGATGCTGCGGAACTGCCCGTGCAGCACGAGGGTGATCACGCCGACCCCGATCAGCGCGACGAGGAGGCTGCCGAGGGTGATCCGGGAGCGGATCGACAGGGAGCGCAGCAGCCTCACTCGGCGCGCTCCAGCCGGTATCCGGCGCCGCGGACGGTCGTGATCCGGAGGCCTGTGTCGGCGAGGGCGAGCTTCTTGCGGAGGTAGCTGACGTACTGATCCACGAGGGTCGGCTCGAACGTCTCCGTAGACCCCCACACTTCGGCGAGGATCTCCGTCCGGGTCAGTACCTCATCGAGATGCACGGCGAAGAAGCGCAGCAGCGTGAGCTCCTTGACACTCAGCGCGAAGGGACGCTCTCGGACCGTCGCGCGCACGGACAGGGCATCCAGGCGCAGCGCTCCGATCTGGACCACTGGGTGCGGGCCGCTGGCGCGGCGCCGGATCTGTGCGCGGATCCGGGGGCTCAGCTCGCCGAAGTGGAACGGCTTGGTGACATAGTCGTCGGCGCCCGAGTCCAGCCCGAAGATCCGGTCCTCGACGGCGTCCCGCGCCGTGATCAGCACGACCGGGACGGTGCTGCCCGACTCCCGCATCCGTCGGCAGACCTCGAACCCGGTCATCCCTGGCAGCATCACGTCGACGACGGCGACATCGACGTCTCCCGCGGTGAAGGCGATCAGCGCGTCGACGCCGTTGTCGACGAGCTGCACGTCGTAGCCGTCCTCCCGCAGTCCCCGCTCGACGAGGGCACCCATCTGCGGGTCGTCCTCGACGACGAGGATCCGGGACATCAGACTGCGCCGGACGTGCCGAGCAGCAGGCCGATCAGGAACGTCGCCGCGAGGGCCAGAGCGCCGCCGACGACGATGCGGATCATCGGGCGCAGAGCCGGGCTGCCGCCGACCCGTGCGCTGATGTATCCGGTCGCGGCGAGGGCGATCAGCACCACGGCGAAGGTCACCGGAACCCTCCAGTCCGGCGGAGGGAGCAGGATCGCCAGCAGCGGCAGCACGGCTCCCAGGAGGAACGCCAGCGCCGAGGCGCCGGCGGCGGCGAGCGGGCTGGCGACCGCTTCCTCGTTCAATCCGAGCTCCGCTTCCAGATGTGCGGTCAGAGCGTCGTTCTCGGTCAGCTCGCGGGCGACCTGATGCGCTGTCTCCGGGGTCAGGCCACGCGCTCGATAGAGCCAGGCGAGTTCTTCGAGCTCCCCGTCGGGATCCTCGGCCAGCTCGACCCGCTCCTTCGCGATCAGTGCGCGCTGGCTGTCGCGCTGGCGGCTCACGGACACGTACTCGCCGAGCGCCATCGAGATCGCACCGCCGACGACCCCTGCGACGCCCGCCGTCAGGATCGGTGCCGTGGCGGTCGTCGCTCCGGCGACACCCACGACGAGAGCGGCGACCGAGACGATGCCGTCGTTCGCGCCGAGCACGCCCGCTCGCAACCAGTTCAGCCGCCCTGAAATCGCGCTGTCGTGCGGTTCCGCGCGGGGCGAGGAGGGCTGAGGCGTGAATGGGGTCGACATGAGGGCCATGCAAGCACCCACCCCTCGGTAGCGCTAGCCAGGCGAGCCTGCCCGATCCCGTCAGTGCTGCACCGGCTGGGAAGAGACGAAGGGGAGAGGCAGAGCCCAGCGCCGGCCGGGAGTTAACCCATGGAGTCAGGGTGACACGGAAGCCCGTCATTCGCACTCGGACAGAGTCAGCGATGGTGCAGAGCCCCAGTCGAAGCGGCGATCTGCACACCTGGGTGGGCGAGGAGATGCGGACTGTGCGGGCGGGCTCACCGCTGTCAGCCGGTCTGCTGCGGGTCATCAGGAAGCCCGACGGCTCCTAGGCTGACCCGATGAGTTCCCCGGCACTGACCCGCCCTTTCGTGGGTGTAGCGCGCATCGCCGTCGGTGCAGCCGCGGTCGCGGTGATCCTCCACACCTACGCGCTGAGCATCGCGGCCGGCGACCCGAATCCGTTCGACTACTTCGGCTACTTCACGAACCAGACCAGCCTCCTCGCGAGCGCGGTGCTCATCGTCGCCGGATCGGTCGCGCTCGCCCGCCGTCCGACGCCGGTGTGGCTGAGCTACGTCCGCGGCGCGGCGACGGCCTACTCGATCGTCGTCGCCGTGATCTACAACACCCTCGTACCCGGTACCGGGACGGCTCCGCCCTGGGTCAGCGCCGTCCTGCACGTGGTGCTCCCCGCGCTCGTCCTCCTCGACTGGATCGTCGTCGCCGACCGCGGACCGCTCTCCTGGCGCCGGCTGTGGGTGGTCCTGCCCTACCCGATCGTCTGGGTCGTCGTCGTGCTCGTCCGCGGAGCGACCGACGGGTGGGTGCCCTACGGCTTTCTGCTCCCCGAGAACGGGACGCTCTCGCTCGTCCTGCACGTCGCCGGGCTGACCTGCGCGGTGCTCCTCGCGGGCGCGCTCGTCTGGGCACTGAGCCGACGCCGCAGATCGGCCGGTTGATGTCCTGTCCTCCGTCGCCGTGGATCATGAGGCGTGCTGATTCCCGACGTCGGGCGCGTCACCTCTCGTGCGCCGCGGCTCGGCCGCAGCGGGCTCTGATCACGCGCGACACGAGATCGATGACCAGCAACCCCGACATCAGTTCAGTCTCGCGAACCCGAGCGCCTTGTGCGCGTCCCGTATGGGGATCGTCGAGCGATCACCTAAACGCCTTGGACCGACGCACGCCGCATCGCGACGGCGGGACGATAGAACCCCTGGGAGCCGCCGTCTCTCACCATTCGTCGCCCAGCTTGCGGAGCCGGTTGTCCTCCGGCAGGGTCTGGCGCGAGAAGTCGTGCAGAACGTCGGACGACGCCGTTTCCTGTCCGTCGCGTTCAGCTCGTCGGATGGCCGCGAGGACGACGCATGTCACAGCCACGATCAACGCCGCAGCAGTCGTCAACGTCATCCATGTCGGCTGAACGGTCGAACCGTCCGAGCACAGCGGGTTCCAGAGGAACCCCTCTCCGGTCAGGCTGCCTCCGCCGCGGGTCCGGCACGTCTCGCTCGGGTCCCACATGTAGATGGAGGCAACCGCTCCCATGACGGCTGCGAGACCGCCGAAGACCAAGGCGAGAACGACGGGCGTCGCTGCACTCGGTCGCGGGGGCTCTCCAACGGTCATCGGGACATCATGCACTGCACTTCACGGGATCGATCAAGAACCGGAACAACAGAGGCGGCTGCGAGCGCCCCGCAGGGAGGTCATCGCGCAGCGACACTTCACCGACACGCAGAATCTCGTCCGAAGGGAAGCGGAACGGGTTGAGGGAGAGCAGGTCATCCGCCGTCATCCCCGCTCCTCCCTTTCTCGTGAGGTTGGGGCGACCGGATGGAGTGGCCGCGGTTCCCTCAGGGGCCACAGCGCATTGCTCGTGGCCGGGCTCGTGGATGAGCCCAGAGAGCGCGGACGCCCTTTCGTCGTCGCGGGAGCGACGATCGCGGCTGCAGCCGTTCTCTGCGCTCCCGTGTACGACGCCGGTCTAGCCGTCCTCCGGACCGAGGGGGACGTGCCGACAGCTGCTCTCGGTGCGCCCGCCCGACGCGATGATCCCGAACAGCTGTCGAGCCAGCTCGGAACGACGCCGCAAGCGCGCATCAGCTACGGGCAGCGGTATGTCTTCGCGAAGTCGGTTGCCGTGAACTGCCTTCCCTCGGTCATGGAGTTCAGTGACGGGCAGGTGTCGTTGTTGTGCGCCGCCGCTACGAAGGGGGTCGCTGCTTGTGGGACGCAGCCGTAGTCCTGGTCGGGCTGGTCGAGGATGCGCAGCTGACCCGTCTCCCCGGCGGCGAGGTGAAGATCGGACCAGGAGCAGGACCAGGTGAGTGAGGCTCCGGTGTCGTTGGTGATGCTGACGTAGTGGGAAGGGCCATGCACTCCGAACAGCAGATCACCTACCCACAGAACCGCGGCCGCCACTACGGCTAGAGCGCCCAGCGCGATCGACAGTCTCACCGACCGTCGTTGGCGGGGTGGCGTCTGCCGGTCCGGCGAGAGCCCGCTCGGATCCCAACTGTCCAGACCTTCAACCACGGCGTCTCCCCTCAATGGGCGAGAAACGGCCTCGACGGCTGCCCAGCTCGAGTCCGCCCACGGGAGAAGAGTAGGCGTGATGCGGCTCTCACCACGAGGAGCTACCGGCTCGCGACCGAGAGCGTCCGCAAGGCGTTCGTTCACAGACGCATTGCGGGACCGGCGATGTTCGTTCGTGAAGTTTGAGACGAAACCGTGCTCTGAGGGCATTCACTACTGAGGGGGTGATGTCGGATGGTCGGTGCTGCTGAGGTGACGCTGGTAAATCGTCTTCGCGGCGGTGACCCTTCGGCGCTGGATGCTCTCTTCCGGATGCACGGCCGCGCGGTCTACCGGGCCGCGGGAAGCTTCCTCGCGGACGCCGGTCATGCCGAGGACGTCGTGCAGGAGAGCTTCTTCCTGCTCTGGCAGCGCCGCTCGGGCGTGCGCATCGTGGGGGAGTCGGTGCTGCCCTGGCTGCTGGTCACGGTACGCAACCTCAGCTTCTCGACCAACCGCCGCGAGCAGCGCCGACGCGACCTGCCCCTCTCCGACGACACCGCCTCTCGCGGCGTCGACGCGGAGACGAGCGACCGGCTGCTCGACGTGCGGCGTCTGGTCGAGCAGATGAGCGCGACGGACCGGGCGATCTGGACGGCGTGCATCGAGGACGACCTCAGCTACAGCGATGCCGCTCGCTCCCTCGGCCTGTCCCACGGGACTGTCCGCAACCGCCTCTCGCGGGTGCGGACATCACTGGCGAGAACCCTGACGGAACGGACAGAAGACCATGGACGATCCTGACCTGAGCGACGAGCAGCTCGAGCGCATCAGCGCACGCCTCGCGCACCGCATCCGCCGCCGCCGACGTCTCGGCCAGGCCGCGGCGGTGACGCTCGCCGGCATCGCCGGCGCCGTCCTCAGCGCGGCAGTCCTCACGGCGGTGACGACCGAGCGCGGCACTCCGGTCGCAGCGCCCGTCACCTGCTGGGAACCGGACGGACAGGGCGTTGCCCTGTCGGGCGAGATCCAGACACCCGCAGAACACTCCACTGCGTCGCTCGCCGCGGCGTGCGCTGCGCTCGCGGGCACCAACGGAGACGGAACGGACGCCGCCCTGTTCTCCCTCGCAGGAACTCAGGTGTGCCAGGAGGGCGGCCGAATCGACATCTTCACGGACCTGACCACCACAGTCGACTGCACCAACCCGCCCACGACCCGGACCGGAGTCGACCAGTGACCTTCAGACGCACGAGAACCCTCGCCCTCAGTACCCTCTGCCTCTCCGCGGCGCTCCTCGCCAGTGGATGCGCGACGAGCGCCAGCAGCCCCGGGTCGCCGTCGACGGCGCAGCTGCCGGGTGAACTGCTCAGCGCCGAAGACGCGACCAAGCCCGTCTACGAGACCACCGCTGTCATCGGCGATCAAGGATCAGGCGGATGGCTGCTCGATCACCCCGTCAGCCTTCGCATCACCGGCACCGACGGCCGGTCGCAGCTCAGCGTCGACGGTCCCTGCAACACGCTCACCTACGACCTCCAGTCCGCCGGCCTGCAGACCTCCGTATGGGTGGTCACCGGAGGCCCCGCGACGACGTACGTCGGCTGCCTCGACGCCGCCGACGAACGAGAGCAGTGGCTCATGGACGTGCTGGGCGCCGAGGACGTCAGCCTTACCCAGACCTCCACGACGATGCGCATCCGCTCCGGCCCCGTCACCATCGACGCCACCGCCAGCACGTCCCCCATCTCCACCGAGACGCCTGCCGAACCAACAGAGATGACGGAGTCCCTGACACCCACCGTCCCGACGGAGGGCCCACCGGGCACCCCCATCGCCACCGCCGCCTCTGAGGGGCCGATCATCGACGTCCAGCAGCTGACGAACCCGGCGCTCGACCTGGCCAACGGCACCGGAGTCCAGCTCTCGACGCTCAGTGCGGAGGAGAAGAAGCAGTACCCGATCTACGCGGTCGGAACCACGTACGAGGAGCTCGCCGCTTATGACCCCGCTCTCGCGGACCACTACTGGGTCGCACAGGACGAGCCGGTCTGGGCGCTGACCGTGCACGCGCCCGCGGAGAGAACAGACGTGCCCTATGGCTTCGACCTCCATCGGGTGGACGTCTTCACCGCCGTCTACGACGGGATCAGCGGAGAGCTCCTGACGTCACAGGGCGATGTCGACCTCGCGTCTCTCGGTGCGCCCGGCGAGCTGATCACCGCCGGATAGATCCTTAGTTACCGTCCGTATGGGAATCCCCAAACGGGACGCCAGAGGCGATGCGGATGAGGCGAAGCGCGCGATTGCTTGGTGGCGCGCTCGCTACGCTCACGTGATGGTCGGCCTCTCGCAGTGGCGCCGGCGAGCTGACGCTCGCCGTTCGCGCCGCGCCCGGTTCCGGGTTCTGCTCGCTGAGGTTTGTGGTGAGTGCTCGCACCCCTGGGTGGAGCACCTCGCGGACGCCGGCCTGGTCGGCAGCCCCGTGTGCTCGGAGTGCGTCTACGAGCTCGAGCATGGGTTCAGTAGCGGACCGATTTGTCACCGACCGGTTCCGATCGATGTGTTGAGTCGCGCTGATGCCGCTGCGGCGGCGGCAGGGCAGGGCCGCAGTGATCAATTGGTCGGAGGAGGCCGGATTCGGGTCGCAAAAGAAGACCGTGACGCCTCTTCGATCGCGACCCTGCGCGAAGCGACAGCCGCTCTCTTCTTCGGGCTGGTCCAGCCCAGAGATGTGATCGCTCTGGCGGCAGATCTTCTCGCAGCGGGGAGTGACGGCGTGTCCCTCGTCGCACTCGCGTCTCTCTACTCCAGCGCCACTCCCGCCGACGTCTTCGACCTCAGCTTCGCGGCACTCATCGAGGCGGGCGCGCGACCGCTAGATCGGGACGGGGAAGAGATCCCGCTTCTCGCGCTGCGCGTCGCATGCCTCCGGTTGCTCGACGGGGACTGGGATCTCCGCTCCTTCTCCTCCTGGGTGCACGACCGCATTGGCCACGAAGGACCGGCAGCTGCGCAGCCCCTTGTCGAGGTCGATGACGAGCTCGACGCACGAGGCATCGGAGCCGGCGAGCGATACCGCCAGAAGGTCCTTCGACTCGCCGCCACCTTCCTCGCTGACACAGAAGGACCGGCGAGCGAGGATCACTAGCGAATCCGTCCGGTGCACGATCGTCAACCGGTCAGTTCCGAGGGCTGGTGTCACCCCAGAGGTCTGTGGGTAAGCACGGCGGCCGGGTCGGGAGACCCGTAACCGAACTCCCCACCAGTGGCTTACCTCACCCGGGTAGGTCCGCGGTGCGTGCTGGCACCGGGGACGTCCCAGGAGGACAGGAGGCCGAGCATCGAGCGCTTGTCCTCGAGGTCGGGGTTCCGGGTCAGGAGGAGGTGCAGATTTCGGACGATGAGGTCGAAGTGCTCTCCCTCGGTCCGCCCTCCGGGGCGGGAGCGAGACGACGCCTCGGCTGGCCAGAGCGAGTCGGTGCCGAGCATCATCTTGACTGGGTACACGCTGACGCCAACCTGCACAGTGACGGGGTAGTAGGAGTTCGTGACGTCCTGTCGTCTCGGTGGGGCCGCGAAGCTCACGAATTCTGCTGCGGGTGCGTCGTATGTGAAGCCGCTCGCGGTCCACAGCTCGAACATCCAGTCGGTCCACAGCGCTACGTCGTCGGGGACGCCCTCGACGTTCGAGTCGCGCTCCATACTGCAGAACAAGGTCCACATGTCGAGTCCCGTGAAGCCGACCATCTTCTCCACGAAAGCTCGCAGGGCGCGGTCAGCCGTCTCGGCGTCGTAGAGCAAGCTGATGTCGTCAGTCACGAGCGCTCCTCTTTCTTTTTGGTCAACGTGGATGGGCGTGGCCAGGCGAGTACGGCTCAAGGGAGTCCCACGGGCTGTTGCTGCTGGTGCGAGTGGTTTGGCCTACTTTGCCCAGCGACGAAGGCGGCGCAGCGTCTTGGGATCTGCGCGCACGATGCCGACGTCCCGATGGAACCGGAATCGAGGGGGAGCATCGACCAGCTCCAGTGCGGCGCGTGCCGAGTGCTGGATCGTGTCGGAGTCGCCTGTTGATCGCCGCCGACGGGCGAGCTCGCGGCCGCACTGCCCCGAGGACGCCGCGCGGCTCGTCGGGTGGAGTCGCGCGACGCTCTACCGCCACCAGGCCAATGCCTCCCGATGGGCGGCTACGGGGCGCCCGGACAATTTGAGCTAGTCCGGCCAGCGACAGGCGCTGCTACGCCTGAATTGACTCTGACTCATAGAAGGGTTTCGGGGGATCCTATTCCGACCGCACCCGCGCCGTGAACCGGCTGCGCGCCATCCTGGTCCACTACTTCCCGTCGCTGGAGGGAGCATTCAACTACGCGACGACCAGGGGACCGCTGGTACTGCTCACCCGGTACGCGACGCCTGGAGCGATCCGGCGGATGGGGGAGAGCAGGTTGGCGGCATGGTTGAAGGGGCAGGGCTGCTGGAAGTCCACGGCGGTGGCCAAAGTCGCGGTCGATGCCGCGCGCGAGCAGACCTCGACCGTGACTGGGGAGGCGGCTGCGGCTCGGCTGGTGAGCCGGTCTGCGCACGACCTGCTGCGCATCCGGGACGAGCTGGCCGACCTCGAGGCGGAAATGGATGCCGTGCTTCAGGGCAGTCCTTCTGCGGAGCTCTTGGTTTCGACTCCTGGATTCGGCCGAAGGCTTGCAGCAGACTTCCTCGCCGCGACCGGCGCCGACCTCGCCGCGTTCGAGACGCCCGACCGCCTGGCCAGCTTCGCGGGCCTCGCTCCTGTGCCTCGTGACTCCGGGAAGATCTCCGGCAACCACCACCGGCCCCGCCGCTACGACCGACGTCTGCTGAACGCCTGCTTCCAGGCGGCATTCATAGCCTCGAGAAACTGCCCAGTCTCTCGCTCGTTCTACGAACGCAAGCGACAGGAAGGCAAGTCTCACAAGCAAGCACTGATCGCTCTCGCTCGGCGACGAATCAACGTGATCTGGGCGATGTTCCGTGACCAGACCCGTTACAGCCCTCCACCCACAGACCCCTCCGGTTCCGCATCACTGAAGCTGCGGGCCTTGCCTCCGCTCAAGCCCCCGGTCGTCGCGCCGGGTGGTTCTCCACGCTGACGCCGCAACGACGCGCGGTGCGCTATGCCGTCGATGCACGAAACCGACGCGAACATCGGTGAGATGCAAGGAATTCGAGGCGAAAACAGGTCGAAAGCCGTTGTGTGGATGTACAGCGGTTCACGGCGGCGAGCCAGCTTCAATGGCAGCGTCAATTTCTAAGGTAAGCCTCACCAAACTTCCGGTGAAAGGTGATGCTGCGTGCTTTCGAATTATCTGATCGCTCTTCGGGAGGGCCTCGAAGCGGGCATCGTTGCCGGCATCCTGATCGCCGCGCTGACGAAAACCGGCCGCCGGCACCTGATCCCTGCATTGTGGCTCGGCGTCGCTTTCGCGATCGCCGTCTCGCTCGGAGTTGGCGCGGCGCTGACGTGGGGTCCGTACGGTCTCAGTTTTCAGGCGAAGGAGATCCTCGGTGGGACGCTGTCGGTCCTGTCGGTGGCTTTGGTGACATGGATGATCTTCTGGATGGCGCGCAACGCCCGCACCCTGAAGGGCGATCTCGAGGGACGAGTAGCGATCGCGGGCGGTGCTCTCGGGGTCGCGGTCCTCGGCTTCGTGAGCGTCGCGCGCGAGGGCGTCGAGACGGCACTCTTCCTGTGGGCGGCCGTGTCCTCGAATCAAGACGCTGGAGCCGCGGCGTGGGGCGCGGTCCTCGGTATGCTCACGGCGGCGGTCCTCGCCGTCGTCCTGTCGCTCGGCTTCGTCCGGATCGATCTGGGCCGCTTCTTCGCATGGACTGGATGGTTCCTGGTGATCGTCGCGGCGGGCGTGCTCGGCTACGCCGTGCACGATTTCCAGGAGGCCGGCCTCATCCCCGGAGAGGGGAATGCGCTGTTCGACATGTCGTCGCTCATCCCGCCGACGAGCTGGTACGGGGTCGTCCTGGCAGGAATCTTCAACGTCGCGCCCGATCCCAGCGCCGCCCGCTTCGCCGCCTGGCTCGGGTACCTCGTCGTGGTCGGGACGCTCTTCGGTGCGCAGCTACTGCGCCGGAGTGCTCCTCGTCCGGTCGTTGTCGTGGTAACGGTATAGAGCCGGCCTCGACACTTCGGTGTCCGAGGAGGAAGGGCGTCGACCGGCTGGACGCAGAACGCCCACGGCGTTCCAGCGTCCCAGGGAGGGAAGCGGGGCACCGGGGGCGGTTCGTGGAAGAGGAGGTCTCTCGCTCCGACCTCTCTACTTCCCGGTCAGGGTGGTCAGCAGTGTCCGGATGCTCGTCGTCTCGGCGGCCGGGTCGGGGCTGCCGGCGCGGACGGAGGAGAGAACGGGGTCGATCTGCTGGTCGACGTAGGTCCACGTCTGGCAGTTCGCGGCGCTCAGTGCGGGCTCCGCGTCGTCCCAGGCGGTCTCGAGGTCGGTGGCGCGGGCTTTCGCGCCGGCCTGATCGCCGCTGGTGACGAGGGCGAGGGTGTCGGCGGTGATCGTCTGGAAGTTCTGCACGTCGGCGGAGGGGAAGTCGGTCTGAACGGATGCCTTCGCGTCAGCTGCGGACAGCGTTCCCGACGCATCGCAGGCCGGGGCTGCGCCTTCCGGTGCCGGAGTGGTGTGCGGCTGGCTGTTCGTGAAGGCGAGCAGACCGACGACAGCGACGGCGAGGACCGCGAACGCGACGAGCGAGCGTCGCTCCCTAGCGACGGGCGGGGTGTGGTGCTCGGCCGCGCCCTTGTCGACGTCGGCCTTGCTGAGGGAGAGGTACACGACCGTTGCGAGGATCGCGAGCAGGAAGACGATGCTGGTGACGAAGGTGCCGAGCCCGAGGCCCTGCTCGTCGGGGGAGAGGCCGAGCCAGTCGCCGATGTTGGCGCCGAGGGGGCGAGTGAGGATGTAGGCGATCCAGAACGCGAGGACGGGGTTCGCCCCGTAGCGCCAGAGGCCCGTGACGATGGCGATCAGGGCGAGGGGCAGGAGGATCGAGACGCCAGGGCCCCAGCCGGTGAGCTCGAGAGTCCAGTCGCCGAGGGCGGTGCCGAGCGCGAAGGTGACCAGGACGGTGACCCAATAGAACGCCTCCCGCGGGGTGGTGTCGATGCTGTGGATCGAGAGGGTGCGCGCCTTCGAATACCAGACGCCGAACACGATCACGAGCAGCAGCGAGAAGACGAGGGAGCTGGCCCAGAGAGGCACTCCGAGCTGGTCGGTGAGGATGTCGGTGAGCAGGGTGCCGGTGACGCTCATCACCACGACAGTCAGCCAGTACGCGGCGGGCACGTAGCGTCGCAGCCGCATCTGCACGGCGAGCACGACCGCGGTGACGATGATGAAGATCACAGCCGTCGCGATGAGGCCGACGCCGAGGACCATGTTGATCCAGTCGGCGAAGCTCTCACCGACCGTGGTGCAGAGGATCTTGATTATCCAGAACCAGATCGTGACCTCGGGGACCTTGCTGAGCAGCCGCCGGCCGCGGGACGGTGCTGCCGTCGTTGAGATGTCCATGCCCGCAGAGTCCCAGCCGGGACGTGGGCGGCGGCTCGGGATGCGCCGTGCTGCGTTGTGTTTGCTCACAACGACCCGAAGCTCCGCGGTTCGACCAGGTCGGTACCGAGCCGATGGGCTCAGGTTCTGTGCTTTCACAACGGATGCGGGGGAATCCTCCGCACCCGGAGCCCGCGCATTCGTAGCGTGGACTCCTCCGGCGTGCTGCGCGCCGAGCGAGGAGGACGGCACTGATGCCGAACAGCGGACCCCCGGCCGATGGTGCGATCGCCTATCGGGCGGCGCGACGCTGGCCGCTGATCTCGGCGGGCCTCGCGGTGCTGCTCACGTGACTTCTGGCCGCGCTGATCTTCTACCGGGAGCACGACAAGCCGTTCGGGTTCGACACCGCGTGGATGAACGAGATCATCGAGCACCGGTCGACGTTCTGGTTGGTGCCGTCGCTGGTGATGAACAGCCTCGGCGGCGGGATCGTCGGCACGATCGTGATTCCGCTCGTCGTGTTCGTGGGGCTGCTGGTCTGGCGGGGTCGGTGGGCGGCGACGTACTTCGCGATCGCCGCGCCGCTGAGCGGGCTGCTGGTGCAGATCCTCAAGAACGCTGTCGGTCGTCCGCGGCCGCTGGAGATCCTCGTGAACGCCGACTTCGGCTCGTTCCCCTCCGGCCACAGCGCGAACGCCGCCACGACCGCGATGGTCCTCGCGATCGTCTTCCCGCTGTGGTGGGTCCGCATCGCCGGAGCCCTTTACACGGTGGCGATGATGCTCAGCCGCACCTACCTCGGTGCGCACTGGATCTCCGACACCGTCGGCGGGCTGCTCCTGGGCGCCGGGGTGGCGTTGATCGTCTGGGCGCCGCTCGCGGTCAGGCTGCACACCGAACGTGCTGCATCACCGTCGTTCCGTTGGCGGCGCTTCTCCGTGCACCGTGCTACCAGATGTGGGCGGAAGGCAGCGGGCGGCGCTGTCGGTGAGCGGGTCGCTGTGCGATTGTTCAACGGACCGGGCGAAGCCCCCAGCCCCGGGTGCCGCAGACTGCCCGACCATGGCGGCATGACGCATCTCACCGATCAGCGCCGCCGTCCGCTCCCTCGGATCCGCTCCCGCCTCCTCGCCGGCCGCTACGCCGCCTCGACGGTGCCCGAGGCGACGGCGCTGTTCTGGGTCCTCAAGGTGCTGACGACGGGGATGGGCGAGACGGCGTCGGACTTCCTCGCGACCGCGGTCGACCCGGTGATCGTTGTCGGAGTGACCGGGCTCGCGTTCCTCGCCGCGCTGGCGCTGCAGTTCGCAGCCCGCCGGTACGTCCCCTGGGTGTACTGGCTGGCGGTGCTGATGGTGAGTGTCTTCGGCACGATGGCCGCCGACGTGCTGCACGTGGTCGCCGGTGTCCCGTACCTCGTCTCCACCCTCGGGTTCGCGGTGGCTCTCGCGGCGGTCTTCCCCGTGTGGTGGCGGGTGGAGCGGACGCTGTCGATCCACTCGATCACGACGCCGCGCCGGGCCGCGTTCTACTGGCTCGCCGTCTCGGGGACGTTCGCACTCGGCACCGCAGCGGGCGACCTGACCGCGTCGACCCTCGGCTTCGGCTACCTGCCCTCCGCCGTCCTGTTCGCGGCGATCATCGCGATCCCCGCTCTCGCACACCGGTTCACGGGGCGGAACGCGGTCCTCGCGTTCTGGATCGCCTACGTCGTCACTCGCCCCCTCGGCGCCTCGGTCTGCGACTGGCTCGCGGATCCCGTCGCCCAGAAGGGCCTGGGCCTGGGCACCGGCCCGGTCACGCTCGCGGCCCTCGCGGTGTTCCTGCTGCTGGTCGCGGTGATCGCGCTCCGCCGACCGCGCGCGGCCGTCACGGCGACCCCCTGAGCGCTGGGCTCAGGCGTCGCGTCCGGCGCGGTTCTTCTGCCGCCAGTAGGTGAGGGCGATGCCGGCGAGGCTGAGAACGACGATGCCGACGAGGACGATGTCGATGTACTTCCCCACGAAGTCCGCGACGCCGGGGATCTGCCCGAGGAAGAAGCCGAGGAGGATCACGCCGGTGGACCAGACGGCGGCGCCGAGTGCGTTGAAGCCGACGAAGTGGCCGTAGTGCATCTTCCCGACGCCCGCGGCGACGGGGGCGAAGGTGCGCACGACCGGCACGAAGCGGGCGATGGTGACCGCCCAGCCGCCGAACCGGTCGAAGAACGACTGGGTGCGGGGGGCGCGCGAGCGGCTGAAGAGCCCGCTGTCCTTGCGCGCGAAGGTCCGCGGCCCGCTCGGGCGGCCGATGACGAACCCGAGCTGGTCGCCCAGGAACGCGGCGGCGGCGACCATCAGGATCACCAGCGGCACCGGCAGGGAGATCACGCCGGTCGCGACGAAGACACCGGTGAAGAAGAGGAGGGTGTCACCGGGGAGGAAGAACCCGATCAGCAGGCCCGTCTCGACGAAGGCGATCAGGCAGACCAGGGCGATCGCCCAGGGGCCGGCGCCGTCGAGGAGGGATTGGGGGTCGATCATCGGTTCTCCTTGCGAGAGGTCGGGTGGGGCTGCGTCGCGGGGATGCGGACGTCGACACCGAGGCCGTGGGGGGCGAGGTTGCGGAGTCGGAGCTCGCCGCCGGCGGCGCGGCTGAGACCGGCGACGATCGCGAGCCTGAGGCCGGCGCAGCCGTCGCGGGAGCGGGCGGAATCCGGGCGGGTGAAACGGTCAGTCGCGACCGCGAGGAACTAGTCAGGAACGCCCGGGCCGTCGTCGTCGACGGAGAGGACGATCTCTTCGGCGCGCTCGACGAGGGTCGCGCTGACGCTGCCGCCGTCGGGCGTCGCAGTGACGCCGTTCGCGAGCAGGTTGTCCAGGATCCGGCCGAAATCGGTCGGGGAGATCGGGTACCGGGCGGCGACGATCGAGGCGGGGGCGACGAAGTCGATCGCGAGGTCCCGCTCGCGGGCGAGCATCCGGGCGCGGTCGACGCTGTCGGCTACCTCCTCCCGCAGAGCCGCCGAGGAGGCGTCGCCGGTAGCGATGCCCGCGTCGATCCTCGACAGGATCAGCAGCCCGTCCGTCAGGGACTGCAGGCGGTCGATCGAGCGGCGCGCGTCGACGACATCGGCGTAGAGAGCCGCCGGATCGTCGCGGACCCGCTCAGCGAGCTCGAGCCGGGTGCGCAGCGCGGCGAGCGGGGTGCGCAGCTCGTGGCTCGCGTCGGCGACGAGCCGCCGCTCCCGGTCCGCCGACTCCCGCAGGTCCGCGATCAGCGCGTTCAGGGTCGAGGCGAGGTCGGAGAGCTCGTCGCGGGCGGGCCCGACCGGGAGCAGCTCGGTGGAGCGTCCCTGGCGCAGCCGGTCGGCGATCGCGCGCATCCTGCCGACGGGGCGCAGCGCGAGGCCGACCAGGACCCAGGACGTCACAGCGAACGCGACGAACAGGATCGCGAGGGCGATCAGGAGCGTCGTGCTGACGCCGCCGACGACGGCCTCGGCGGTGTCGCGGCTCTCCTCGATCAGCGCCTGCGACGCTCCCGAGCGGACCAGCTCGATCGTGGAGGCATCGAGGATGTGATCGAGCTGCTCGCGCACGACGACCGCGACGATCCCGAAGAACAGCATCGCGACCAGCAGGCTCGACACCGTGATCCGCACCCGGATCGACAGGGACCGCCAGCTCACGGCGTCACCCCGAGGCGATAGCCCGCACCCCGTCGGGTGAGGATCTCGACCGACGCCCCGGCCGCGGCCAGCTTGCGGCGGAGGTAGCTGATGTACTGCTCCGCGATGTTGTGGTCCACGAACTCCGCCGACCCCCACACCTCGAGCAGGATCTCCTCCCGCGGCACGAAGTCCCCGGCGCGCGCCGCGAGCGCGCGGAGGACGCCGAACTCCTTGGGGCTCAGAGGCAGGACGGCGCCGTCGACCGTCGCGGCGTGCGCGTAGGGGTCGACGCGCAGATTTCCCAGCACGACCGGTGCCCGGTTCGTGAGGTGCTCTCTGCGAATCATGGCTCGTAGGCGAGCGGAGAGCTCCTCGAAGTGGAACGGCTTGGCGAGGTAGTCGTCGGCGCCTGCGTCGAGGCCGAACACGCGGTCCTGCAGGGCGTCGCGGGCGGTGAGCATGATCACCGGGAGCGTGGCGCCGGTCGCGCGCAGGTGCCGGCAGATTTCGAAGCCGCTCATTCCGGGGAGCATCACGTCGAGAACTGCGGCGGCGTAGTCCGCGTCGCGCGCCGCGTTCAGCGCGTCGACCCCGTTCGAGAACAGGGCGACGTCGTAGCCGTCGCCGGTAAGACCCCGCTTGATGAGCTCGCCCATCTCGACGTCGTCTTCGACGACCATCACCGCGTCACGCATCCCGGCCTCCTACGGTCATGCTCGCACCCGTGGCGCGGCGGAACCGGCCTACTCCGCGGAGATATGCGGCTTCTCAGCGGTACGCACTGCATACAAAGGCAGCACGTGCGGCCCGATCGAGCAGCACGTTCCTGGTGCGCAGACGATCTCGGATGCGGGCACCGACATGGACGCCGACCTCCGGTCGACGCGGTGCTGTGCGCTGCGCGCATTTTGCCTGGAAGCCTTCGGCAGCGTACGGGCCTCCGGCGTCCACGCAAGCCGCTGCGCGGCCGGCTCCTCCGAGGTTCTCGACACGCGGTCGCTGCGCTCCCTCCCATCGCGCCGACAACCTCTCCTCCGCCTCCCTCCGGGTTGCGCTCCCACCTCCGACCCTGCTCGGCACTACGTGCCTTCCAGGCAAAAAAACGCTGGGAGAGAACGAAGAACAGGCGAGCCAGACCACCCCCGCTGGCTTGACAAATCTGATTGAGAATCACGGCAAAAAAACGATGAGGAAGAGGAAGAACATGCAGCAGATCACCACCGTCAGCACCTTCGTCCCGGCCGCGAACGAGGACGGGATGCAGAGCCAGTTGCGCCGGATCGCCGAGCGCGACGTCGACCTCTCAGGTCTGGCACGCAACGGGTGGGCGCTGGCACACACCG